>CANFED010000345.1 GCA_947445995.1 Oxalobacteraceae bacterium
GTCCTGCTGACCCTTTACCTGCTGCTCATTGGTCGCGGGCTGGTCATTGCCTCGAATGCCCCGACCGTTTTCACGCGCTTGCTGGCAGGTGCCATCACGATGATCTTCTTCACCTATGCGTTCGTTAACATGGGAATGGTCAGTGGTATCCTGCCCGTAGTCGGTGTGCCGCTGCCTTTCATGAGCTACGGCGGCACCGCACTGGTCACGCTCGGTCTTGGCGCCGGCATCCTGATGAGCATCCAGCGGCATCGCACGCTGGTCCAAAGTTAAGGAAACCCATGCAAGATCAACCCCGATTTTCCCTCCCGCGTCGCCTGCTCTCAGGCGTTGCAGCACTGTTGCTCGCCGCGTGCGGCAGCGTACCACTGACACCTCCGGCCACACCCACGGCACCTGCGGCAAAGCCTGAGGCAGCGCCGCCCAAGGCCAAACGTGCACCGGTCATGCCAGCCGCCGGCTCCGGACGCGGTGGCTATTACCTCGATGACGGTCCTGGCGACAATCCGCCGGACAACCTGCTGGCCATCCCGGATGCCGAGCCGAAGATCGAAGCGAACTTCGCCCGCAACAACCGGCCCTATGTCGTGTTCGGTGAAAACTACACACCGATGCCAGTCGATGCTCCGTTCAAGCAGCGCGGCATCGCCAGCTGGTACGGCAAAAAATTCCACGGTCAGAAGACCGCGTCGGGCGAGCTCTACGATATGTACAAGATGACCGGCGCGCATCCGACACTGCCATTGCCGTCCTACGTGCGTGTCACCAATTTGTCCAACGACAGGCAGATCATCGTGCGCATCAATGATCGTGGCCCGTTCCATTCGAGTCGCATCATGGATCTGTCCTATACGGCGGCATTGAAGCTCGGTTATCTGGGCCACGGCAGCAGCGAAATCGAGATCGAACGATTGATGCCGGACGAAATTTCACGCATGGAAAAAGACCGGCTGGGGGAGCGCGCGTTGCCACTCGACGAGCCGGCTGCGGCGCGTGCACCGATGCAGGTGTTCGCTGCCCTGGATACGAAATCGATGCCGGTCAAGACATTCGTGTCAGGACCCGCCCCTGAAGAAGGTGCCGTGATTCCTCCGGCGATGACCTCGGGAAGCGCGTTGACCATCGACATGCCTGCGCCGCGACCATCGGACACGATCGTGCCACTGCCGTTGGCACTGCCTGCTCCGGCAGCGTCAAGCGCAACCGCAACCGCCCCGGTCAGCAGCACCGGATACTATTTGCAGCTGGGCGCGTATTCGCAAGCACCGAATGCCGAAGCGGCACGCGTGCGTATTCAGCGCACATCACCTGACACGTTGTCATCGACAGAAGTCGTGCAAACCGGCGCGGTGTACCGTCTCTACAGCGGGCCGTTCACCAGCCGCACCGAGGCCGAAAAAGCGGCGCAAAAAGTGCAGGATACGGGTGGCCCGAAACCGTTCATCGTGCAACGATAAAGTTCGGCTTCCCTAACAGCACCACCATCCTGTTTTCCGTGATGTCGCCAAGGCCACTGGTATCGCCGGTATGCCGGCCGGCGCATGCCCCTAAGGTAGCGCCGTCGTGCTTTTATCTGCGGTATCGCGTGAGAAGGGTTCTGGAATTGTCCTATCGAGTTCGTCAATTTCATCGCCCATGATGTCGCATTGAAATTTATATTTGCCTTTGTGCTTGTCGCAGCTGCGCAATTGCCTGAATGACTTGGCCATGATGCTCTTCCGGCAAAACGCCAACTCGCTCAGCCAGCGCGCTGAGAACAGTAGAATGCTGTGCTCTCGCCAAGACGGCGATGAAGCACTCAAGCCTTCGCTCTTCCGGAAAAATACGAATTTGCGAGACCAGCTCGCGGTGAACTGTCGGATGCTGTGTTCTCACCAAGACGGCCTCGAAGCCATCAAGCATTAGTTCTTTCGGCAAAAAACGAACTAGCACGGCCAACTCGCGGAGAACTGTCGGCTCCCGTGTTTTCGCCAAGATGGCGTTGAAGCCCTCAAGCCTTAGCTCTTCCGGCAAAAAACGAACTTGCGAGACCAGCTCGCTGAGAACTGCCGCATCTTCTGTTGCTGCCAAGACGGCTTTGAAGCGCTCAAGCCTATGATTTTCCGGCAAACATAGAATCTGTCCGGCCAGCACGCGGAGAACTGCCGGCTCCTGTGTTCTCGCAAAGACAGCGTTGAAGCTCTTGAGCCTTTGCTCTTCCGGCAACCAGTCAACCTGCTCGGCCAGCGCGCGGAGAACTGTCGGCTCCTGTGCTCTCACCAAGACGGCGTTGAAGCTCTTGAGCCTTTGCTCTTCCGGCAATAAAGGAAGTATCGTGCACAGCACGTCGAGAACTGTCGGCTTCTGTGTGCTCGCCAAGATGGCCTTGAAGACATCAAGCCTTCGCTCTTTTGGCAAAAAACGAACTTGCACGGCGAGCGTGTGGAGAATTGTCGGCTCTTGTGTTCTCGCCAGGAGGGCCTTGAAGCCATCAAGCATTTGCTCTTCCGGTAAAGAGCAAACCTGCTCGGCGAGCGTGTGGAGAATTGTCGGATCCTG
Source organism: Oxalobacteraceae bacterium (assembly GCA_947445995.1). GTDB lineage: Bacteria > Pseudomonadota > Gammaproteobacteria > Burkholderiales > Burkholderiaceae_D > Actimicrobium. The sequence continues at coordinate 2,539 of CANFED010000345.1, forward strand.
TGTTCTTGCCGAGACGGCGTTGAAGCCATCATGCCTTTGCTCTTTCGGCAAATGGACAACCTGCCCGGCCAGCGCGTGGAGAACTGTCGGCTCCTGCGTTCTCGCCAAGATGGCGTTGAAGCCATCAAGCATTTGCTCTTCCGGCAAATGGACAACCTGCCCGGCCAGCGCGTGGAGAACTGTCGGAGCCTGTGTTGACGACAAGATGAGGTTGAAGCGCCCAAGCCTTTGCTCTTCCGGCAAACGGACAATCTGGCCGGCCAGCGCGTGTAGAGCTGTCGGATCCTGTGTTCTCGCCAAGACGACGTTGAAGAGCACATACCTTCGCTCTTCCGGAAAAAAACGAACTCGTACGGCCAGCGCCCGGAGATCAGTCAAATCCAGAAATTGATTGTTGATATTTTGAAAATCACGCCTATCACGCATCAACGCATCAGCATAGGAGAGATAGCTTTGTTCGCTAAGCCTATTTTCCCGACACGACCGCGCCAATTGCTCCAGCAGACCGCCGGGTTCTTCATTTGGCCGCAGCGGATTACTCAAATTATTGAGCCGCCTGATCGCTTCCTGCGTCTGCTCCTCATTGTCATTATTCATTGAGTCAATCTCTCCGTACACGAGCAGCTCATTTCTTTGGGCCACATGAAAGGCCAAATTAGCCCGATCTTCAGCGATCTGACGCTGTGTTGTCATCACTTTGAACTTGCGTGGCAGGCTCGTTTGACGACGAAATGCTGCAGGGTATTCCGGATTTTGGGTGCGGCGAAGAGGCGTTTCCGCGCTGCCTTGCCGGCGCAAATTGGTTGCGTCATTGGGTGCAGCCGGAGCAGGAGTTGTAAAGGATGGGCAAGAATTTATTCGTCGCATGGAGTGCCTTGTAGGGTATGAAAAAAGTCATTGAATCGCCATCAGACTATTGGCCTGCGCGAGACTATTTTTCGACCTCACCGCACTGGGCATCGCAGTGAACTTCAGCAATCTCACGGCCAATGGGTGATCAAGAATGTGGAAAAGTTCCACTGCACTAGTAGCAAATATTTCCGCAATTGAATTTAGCCGCACCTGCCCTGGCGATACGCGAGCAATGGCATGGCCAGGCGATCCCCTCAGGTAGTTTTTATGAACCTATTGTGAACAATTAAATTGCGTGAACGCCTCTTGATGCAAGTGTTAATGACGAGATGCGTGGTGTTTTTTCGCTCAGCCTGTAGTGATCGTTGAGCGTCAATGAGGTCGCTGCGGCCAGTATTGCAGCCGTGCAAATCCGACGATGTCACTGGAATCGTTCACCGGGATGGCACCCCGTGCTACCGGTCATTTTTATAGCTTCTTTACTCCCGTCCCCTCGATCTTTACAACGTTTTTAGGTCGTCACGCCTACGCTGTTCCTTGTTGAATCTACTCAAGGAACATCGCATGGACATCGTCTGTCTCGCCGCCATTTTGGCGCTGTGGCTGGTCACCGTGGCCGCTGCCGCCGGTTGCGCCCGGCTCGGAGCGCGCTCGTGAACCCGTTCTACTGGCTGGGCGCAATCGCTGCCGCAGCCCTGCTGGCCATGCTGGTCTACGCATTGCTCAATGCGGAGGA
>CANFED010000346.1 GCA_947445995.1 Oxalobacteraceae bacterium
GAGATTTCGCTGATCTATTACCCGACCCGCCAGGGCCTGGAAGACCGCGTGTTCCGCATCAAGACCGAGCGTTCCAGTGCGACCATGCCGGACACGCGCACCTGCCACAACATCAGCAATGTCGAACTCGAAAAGCAGGACGGTGCTCTCTGCACGGTGCGCTTCAACTGGCACACGCTGAGCCACCGCTACAAGACCGACTTCAGCTACTTCGGCATGTCGCGTTACGTCATCGATTTTTCGGGCGAGCACCCGATCATCCTGAACAAATATGTCGTCCTGAAGAATGACTACATTCATCAGGTCCTCGACATCTATCACATCTAGCACGGACGCCATCATGAGCCACAACATTGCGCTGCAATTCGAAGACGGCGTCACGCGTTTCATCGCCTGCAAGAATGACGAAACCGTTTCCGACGCCGCCTATCGCCAGAAAATCAACATCCCGCTCGATTGCCGCGACGGTGCTTGCGGCACCTGCCGTGGCCTGTGCGAATCAGGCACTTACACCATGCCGGCATCGAGCTACATCGATGATGCGCTGACGCCAGAGGACGCAGCCAAAGGTTACGTGCTGGCTTGCCAGATGCGCCCGACCTCGGATTGCGTGATCAAGGTACCTGCCTCGTCGGTGGCCTGCAAGACCGGCGTATCGACCTATCCCGGCACGATTGCGTCGGTCGAGCATTTGTCGGACTCGACCATCCGCTTTGCGATCGCCCCGGAGAATGCCGAGAACCTGTCGTTCCTCCCCGGACAGTACGTCAATGTCGAGATCCCCGGCACCGAATTGCATCGTGCGTATTCGTTCAGCTCGGCACCCCGCGCCAGCCTTGCCACGTTCGTCGTGCGCAATGTGCCGGACGGGCGCATGAGCGGATTCCTCAGCAACGAGGCACAGCCCGGCGCGAAGATTGCATTCTCGGGACCCTATGGCAGTTTCTACTTGCGGCCTGTCATACGCCCGGTCCTGTTCCTGGCGGGCGGCACTGGCATTGCGCCGTTCCTTTCAATGCTCGATGTGCTGGCCGAGACCGGCTCGACGCATGACGTGCGCATGGTGTTCGGCGCAACCAACGACATCGACCTGGTCGCGCTCGATCATCTCGACGCGATCAAGGCAGCGCTGCCGCAGTTCGATTACCGGACCTGCATTGCCGCCGCCGACAGTACCCATTCGCGCAAGGGTTACGTGACGCAGCATGTCGATGCCGGCTGGCTCAACGACGGCGATGTCGATGTGTACCTGTGCGGTCCGGTGGCGATGGTCGATGCGGTGCGCAGCTGGCTGGCAGAAATCGGCGTCAATCCGGCCAGCTTCCATTTCGAAAAATTCTCTGCCAGCGTCGGGGTCTGATCATGCGTTCATCAATGAGATTCACCGGCAAGGTCATCATCGTCACGGGTGCCGCTCAAGGCATCGGCCGCGACGTGGCGATTGCCGCTGCGCAGGAAGGCGGGCTGGTCGTGCTGGTCGATCGCTCCGAACTGGTCCATGACGTCGCGGCAGAAATCACTGCCGCCAACGGCAACGCACTTGTCGTCAACGCCGATCTGGAAACCTACCGTGGCGCGCAACAGACCGTCGACGCCGCGTTGCAGGCGCATGGTCGCATCGACATCCTGGTCAACAATGTCGGCGGTACCATCTGGGCCAAGCCATTCCAGGAATACGCCGAAGCCGAAATCGAAGCCGAAATCCGCCGCTCGCTGTTCCCGACATTGTGGTGCTGCCGCGCCGTCCTGCCGACGATGATCGAACGCCAGCACGGCGTGATCGTCAATGTCTCGTCGATTGCCACCCGCAGTATCCACCGGATTCCGTATGCCGCATCGAAAGGCGGCGTCAACAGCATGACCGCCAGTCTGGCGTTCGAGCATGCGCAGGACGGTATCCGCGTCAACGCGGTGGCCACCGGCGGTACCGAAGCGCCGCCGCGCAAGATCCCGCGCAATGCCTCGGCACTGAGTGCGCAGGAAGAAGTCTGGTACCAGGGCATCGTCGATCAAACTATCGCGTCGAGCCCGATGCATCGCTACGGCACGATCCGCGAGCAGGTCAACGCAATCCTGTTCCTCGCCTCGGATGAATCGTCCTACATCACCGGCACGGTGCTGCCGGTGGGCGGCGGCGACCAGGGCTGATGATGCATTTCGTGGCTACCTTGCGGCGCGATTGCTCGGTCTCCGCCATTACCGCCGGTTTCCTCGCAGTGCTGATTTCGTACGCCGGCCCGCTGGTAATTTTTTTCCAGGCGGCGCGCGCGGCCAATATTTCCACTGACATGATGTCGTCCTGGGTCTGGGCGATTTCGATCGGTGCGGCGGTCTCGGGCATCTTTCTGAGCTGGCGTTTGAAAGTGCCGGTCGTCACCGCCTGGTCGGCACCCGGCACCGCCTTGCTGGTGACGCTGTTTCCGGCGATGACCATCGAGCAGGCCGTGGGGGCGTATCTCACCTGTGCGGTGGTGATTTTCCTGATCGGCATGTCGTCGCTGTTTGACAAGGTCGTGCGCCATATTCCGAAAGGCATTGCCGCCGGCATGATGGCGGGCATCCTGTTCCAGTTTGGCGTGGGTGCCTTCAAGTCGGCCAGCACAATGCCGCTGCTGGCGTTCGGGATGATCGCGGCGTACCTGGTTTTCAAGCGGGTCTTTCCGCGCTACGTGATCATCCTTGTGCTTCTGACCGGCACATTGCTGGCGTCGTTGTCGGGGCAATTCGATGTGCAAACGATCGCATTGCGACTGGCGACGCCGACCTGGATCACGCCGCAGTGGACCTGGAGCTCGACGCTCGGTTTTGCGCTTCCGCTGGTGCTGGTCAGCCTGACCGGGCAGTTCTTGCCGGGCATGGCCATCTTGCGGATTTCGGGTTATCAAACCCCGGCCAAGCCGATCATCGTGACGGCTAGCCTGGTGTCGATGATGATGGCTTTTTTTGGTGGCATCACCATCGTGATCGCCGCCATTACTGCCGCGCTGTGCACCGGCAAGGACGCCCACGACAACCCGGATCGACGCTATATCGCCGGCATCGCCAACGGTGTTTTCTATCTGATCGGCGGCACCTTCGCCGGCACCATTGTGCTGATCTTTACCGCCTTGCCGAAAGAGTTCGTCGCGGTGCTGGCCGGACTGGCATTGCTGGGCGCGATCACCACCAACATCCTCGGTGCACTGCACGAAGAAGAACACCGTGAAGCGTCGATGATCACTTTTCTGGCAACGGCATCGGGCATGAGTTTTCTTGGTCTGAGCTCGGCGTTCTGGGGCATCGTCATCGGCGGTATGGCGTATGTGGTTTTGAATAAAAGCCGGACGGGTTCCACTCCTGGCAAGCACTGAAATGTAGTAATCCCCTGCAACGCCATTGACGAATGGCGCAGCCGGGGCGCGGTAGATCACAACATTATTTTCAACAATTAAAAAAATCAGGAGACACAACATGCAACAAGTCGACGTTCAGCAATTAATCGATAAGGCAAAATTCGGCCGCTTCCATTGGGTCCTGCTGTTCTGGTGCGCACTGGTCATCATTTTCGATGGCTATGATCTGGTGATCTACGGCGTCGTCCTGCCGAAGCTGATGGCAGAGTGGAAGTTGTCGCCGTTGCAGGCCGGTGCATTGGGCAGTTACGCGCTGTTCGGAATGATGTTCGGGGCGATGTTTTTTGGCCCGCTGTCGGACAAGATAGGCCGCAAGAAAGTCATCGCGATTTGTATCACGCTGTTCAGCCTGTTCACCTTCGTCAATGGTTTTGCGCGTGACGCCACCGAGTTCGGCATCTGCCGTTTCCTCGCCGGTCTCGGTATCGGCGGGGTGATGCCAAACGTCGTGGCCTTGATGACCGAATACGCTCCGAAGAAGATCCGCAGCTTGCTGGTGACAATCATGTTCAGCGGCTATTCGGTGGGCGGCATGATGTCAGCCGGATTCGGTATCTGGCTGATCCCGGATTATGGCTGGTCGTCGGTCTTCTTTGTGGCGATCATCCCGTTCCTGCTGTTGCCGCTGATCCTTTACTTTTTGCCCGAGTCGCCGGCGTTCCTGTTGCGCTCGAACCGTACCGACAAGATGGGCGATATCCTGGCCCGCATCGAACCAACCCACGTCGTTCA
>CANFED010000347.1 GCA_947445995.1 Oxalobacteraceae bacterium
GAAAATCCGCCGAGGTAGATCACGCGCTGCAACTGGTCCAGCGCGGCGATGCGGGTCGCGCCGCCGGCATGCATGTCGCAATAAATATCATCCTCAACGATCATGAAGTCATGCTGCTCGGCCAGCTTCAAAATCTGGAACGCCTTGGCCGCCGAGAGCGATGTCGAGGTGGGATTGTGCAGCACCGAATTGATCACGTACAGGCGCGGCTTATGCAGCGCCGCCATCTCGGCCAGCCGGGTGATGTCGGGGCCGTCGGTCAGCCGTGGAATGCCGATCACCTTGGCACCGAGCAGCGAGAATGAACCGAACATCAGAAACCACGCAGGGTCATCGACAAAGATGGTGTCGCCGGGTTGCAAAAAATGCCGCGCCACCAGGTCCAGCCCCTGCGTCACGCCGCTGGTGGTGATGAACTGCTCCGGCGTGGCGGCAATGTCGAGCTCGGCCAGTTTCAGTTGCAGTTGCTGGCGCAGCGGCAAAAATCCCTGCGGCACGCCGTACTGCAACAGCAGGTTCTGGTTGCTGCGACCGACCGAGCGCAGCGCATTGCCGATCAGGTCGGCATCGAGCCAGTCATTCGGCAGCAAGCCGCTGCCGGGCATTTTTTGGGAAGGCAGCTGGCGGAACATGTTGCGCACCAGCCAGACCACATCGAGCTTGGCCGGAGTCGCTGCGCTGGTGTCGGGGTTGCGTCCGGCGCTGGCCATCGCATGCCGTTCGCGCACGTAAAATCCCGAGCCGCGACGCGACTCCAGATAGCCCTTGGCGACCAGCCGGTCATAGGCCTCGACGACCGTGAAACGCGAGACCGCGTGCAAGTCGGAAAACTGGCGGATCGACGGCATCCTCGCCCCGGTGCGCAAGAGCTTGTCGTCGATGCGCAACCCGATCGAACGGACGATCTGTTCGACCAGCGATTCGGCGCTGTCGCGCGAGAGGAGCGGAGGATTTGTACTGGTCATGGCACCGTGACAGTCTAATGAAATGAATGGTCAATTGTACTGGTGCTGTACTGGTGTTGTCGATTACGATTAGACCTCACTCTGAAAGACTGTATGTCTCAATCCTTGTCCTTGTTGCTGCCCACCCTGACCGAACTCGATGCCGCCGCCGCCATCGTCTATCGCGCCATGCCGCCGACCCCGCAATACTCGTGGCCGCTGATCAATGCAGCGCTGGGAACGCAAGCCTGGATCAAGCATGAAAACCATGGCCCGACCGGTGCCTTCAAGGTGCGTGGCGGACTGGTCTACATTGATGCGCTGACCCGTCGTGCGCCGCACGTGCGCGGCGTGATTTCAGCCACGCGCGGCAATCACGGCCAGTCAATCGGGTTCGCCGCGCGGCGCCACGGACTGCAGGCCACCATCGTGGTCCCGCTGTGCAACAGCAAGGAAAAAAATGCCGCGATGCGTGCGCTCGGCGTGACGCTAGTCGAGCATGGCACCGAATTTCAGGATAGCCGCGAGCATGCCGCGCGCCTCGCCACCGAGCGCGACCTGCACATGATCCCGTCGTTTCATCGTGACCTTGTCAGCGGTGTCGCCAGTTACTGGACCGAACTGCTGCGCGCACAGCCCGATCTGGACGTGCTGTTCGTGCCGATCGGGCAGGGCTCCGGCATCTGCGGCGCGGTCGCTGCGCGCAATGCACTCGGTCTGTCGACCCGCATCATCGGCGTGGTGTCGGCGCATGCGCGGGCGTACCAGCTCTCGTTCGAACAACAGTGCCATCAGGAGTCGCCGGTCTCGACCGTGATTGCCGATGGCATGGCTTGCCGGGTACCCGATGCGGAATCGCTGGCGATCATCCTGCAGCACGTCGACCAGGTGGTGGCCGTCACCGATGACGAAGTGGCGGCCGCCATGCGATTGTTTTTCGTGGCCACCCACAATGTCGCCGAAGGTGCCGGTGCCGCCGCGCTCGCCGCTGCGATGCAATTGCGCGATCAACTCGCGGGCAAGCAAGTCGGTTTGCCGCTGTGTGGTGGTAATGTCGATCATGACCAGTTCGCTGCCGTCCTGATGTCCCAACCGGTACCCTGAATGCAATCACTTTTACCGCTCGCGCTGTTTGCCTTTGTCTCGTCGATCACGCCGGGACCGAACAACATCATGCTGACCTCGTCGGGCATTCGCTTTGGTTTCATGCGCTCGATTCCGCACATGCTCGGGATTGCGTTCGGCTTCGGCGTGATGCTGGCGCTGTGCGCGATGGGCATCGGCAGCCTGATCCTGGCGGTGCCGGTGCTGCACCTCGGCCTGAAGGTGGCCGGCTCCGGTTATCTGATCTATCTGGCCTGGCAATTGCGCCGCATCGCATTTCGCAAGGATGAGGGCGAAGACCAGCGGCCGATGCGCTTCCTCGGCGCGGCGCTGTTCCAGTTCGCCAATCCGAAAGCCTGGGTCATGGCCATCACCGGCGTGGCGGCATTTTTGCCGGAGGTGCAACCGGTGGCGCTGGCCATTGCGCTGTTCTGTCTGGTATTTTGTGCGGTCAATCTGCCGTGCATCGCAGTCTGGGCCGGTGCCGGTTCGGTGTTGCGGCGCTATCTGGCGCAGCCAAAATGGCAGCGTGTATTTTGCGTCGTGATGGTCGTGCTGACGCTGTATTCGGCAGCGGCGATCTGGATGTGAAAGCGGCTGCCATATAGCGGTGATAATGCGGTATCAAATTTTTACTGGCCGGTGGCAGGTGCCGCCGGCAATCCTTTTTCTGGAGACCACCATGTCCGTCTACGACAAACTGAGCGCCCTCAATATCGAACTGCCCGCCACTGCCGCGCCGGCTGCTGCCTATGTGATGGCAGTCCAGACCGGTAACACCGTGTTCCTGTCCGGTCATCTGGCCAAGAAGGATGGCAAGGTCTGGGTCGGCCAGTTCGGCAAGAACATCAGCACCGAAGAAGGCAAGCTGGCTGCGCGCGGTATCGCCATCGACTTGCTCGCGACCTTGCAGGCAGCGTGCGGCGGCGACCTCAACCGCGTCACGCGCATCGTCAAGCTGATGAGTCTGGTCAATTCAACCGGCGACTACACCGAGCAGCATCTGGTCACCAACGGCGCGTCGGAACTGATCGGCGAACTGTTTGGCGATCAGGGCAAGCATGCCCGTTCGGCTTTTGGTGTCGCACAAATCCCGATGGGCGCGTGCGTGGAAATCGAAATGATTGCCGAGATTCGCCCGGCCTGATCGCGGCTGCTGATTCAGCGCGATCCCATCGAACGGCACCTATCCGGCGCCGTTCGTAACTAAGCTAGCCACAAGCCAGCCTGAACCCCTAATTCATTCCGAGACCACCATGCCCATTCACCAATCGACCCCGATGTCCTGGCAATTTGCCAAACGTGCGACACGGATGCAAGGCTCCGTCATCCGCGAAATCCTGAAGATCGCGGTGCGACCGGAAGTCATTTCATTTGCCGGTGGCTTGCCGTCGCCGGACACGTTTCCGATCGCGCGCATGCAGGCAGCGTTCGACAAGGTGCTGTCGACCAATGGCCGGGTCGCGCTGCAATACGGGCCGACCGATGGCTATCTGCCGCTGCGCGAATGGGTGGCCAATTCGCTGTCGATTCCCGGCGTGACGATTGTGCCGGAGCAGGTGCTGATGGTGTCGGGGTCGCAGCAGGCCCTTGATCTGCTGGGCAAGGTCTTGATTGACGAAGGCAGCAAGGTGCTGGTCGAGACGCCAAGTTACCTCGGTGCGCTGCAAGCTTTTTCGGTCTACGGCCCCGAGTTTGTCTCGCTGCCGACCGATGAGGCCGGCTTGCTGCCGGAGGCGGTGGCATCGGTGGCCGCTGGCGCGCGCTTGCTGTACGCATTACCTAATTTTCAGAATCCGACCGGCCGCACGCTGTCGCTGGAGCGACGCATTGCCCTGGTCGACACCTGTGCCCGGCTCGGCCTTCCACTGATCGAAGACGATCCGTATGGCGCACTGAGCTACCGTGCCGCGCCGCTGCCGAGGATGCTGACGATGCATCCCGAAGGCGTGGTCTACATGGGATCGTTCTCTAAAACACTGACGCCGGGCATCCGCCTTGGCTACGTGGTGGCACCGATTCCACTGATACGCAAGCTGGAACTGGCCAAGCAAGCGGCCGAC
>CANFED010000348.1 GCA_947445995.1 Oxalobacteraceae bacterium
CTGTATCTCGATCTGCTCAAGGGGACGAAAGGTGGTCGTCAGCGCCATCTGCCGATCGACAGTGACGACAAGCGACGCGCGCTACAACGAGCCTGCGACGTCGTGCGCAGCCCCGGAGATCATCTGGGCAATCCGGCACGTACGCTGAAACAGAACTTGCGGCGGATCGATTACGTGATGGCAAAGCTGGGCCTCACGAAGCGCGATCTGGGCGTCACCGGGCACGGCTTACGTCACGATTTCGCCAATGATTTATATGAGAAAGAATCCGGCGCGATAGCACCCTTACGTGGCGGGGAGGTGGTTGATTCGGCTACCGATCAGACTGCGCGACTGGCGGTCGCACGTCAGCTCGGACATGGCCGGATCCAGATTGCCGGAGCCTATCTTGGTGGACGGAAACGGATTGGTGCCAAGGGTTCGCCGTCCGGGTCGAACGAGTGAGGGCGCACGCAACGATGTCCTGAGTCAGTAGCCGGGACGGTAGTCCTGTCCTTGGTCGTAACGGCTTTGCCAGTGATGCAGGTACGTCGCTGCCAAGGCAGGGTTGTTCCAGAGGACGAGGACGTTTTCAGAATTATGGTGCGCGGCGGGAGTGCTGTAGTTGAACGAGCCAGTTTGCACGTGCCGGCCATCGACGATGATGACCTTGTCGTGGTGGATCGCATAGACGGCGATGGTGCGCGTCAGGATGCCGGCGTTGACCAGCGCGCCGAGTGCGTGGCGGGCTTTGCCACTGCGGTCGTCACTGGTATTGCTGTCGTGGTCGACCACGATGCGCACATCCACACCACGGCGCCTTGCGGTGAGAAGAGCAGCCAGGACAGTGGGGGAGGTGAACGAATACGCTTGCAGCCGGAGCGTGTGCTGCGCCGCATTGATCACTTTGAGCACCAGGGCCTCGGCACCTGCGTCCGGCGAAAACCCCGTCTCGATGTTGGCTGTGGCCGGAACGCTGGCGGGTCGATTGATGATAGCACTCACGATTTCCGAGATCGCGCCGGAATGCAGGTCATCAGCGTACGTGGTCGGCGCCAGTAGTGCCAGCGTGCTAGCGAGGGCAATTGTGCAAGTCGAAAACGGTTTCATCAGAGTCCTGTCAACAAGTCGGTTTGACGAGATCGGCACTGTGCCGTTGTCGGCAGATTGATCAAGTCGGAATTGGGTGAGTGATCGACTTTTCGGGCCGTGGTTTGCGCCGTCTTTTAAGCTAGAACAAATTCCCGACGAAATCACGAACGGACAAGCTGTTTTGCACCTTGAAGTTGGTCGATCCACCTGTAATACTGAAATTGCTTTCGTGGGTATCGCACTCACACAGCCTTCATCACGGCACAGCATTCGGCCGTGCTTGAAGTCCGGTCCTGCACCGGCGTCGCAGACGTTACCTGCCCTTTTCGTGACCGGTTGCGGAGTAATCCAGTTTCCGGTTTGTCGCCGCAGTTGTTGGTGGTGACTTGATCAGCGTCCCTCCCGGGCGCGGTCGAGATGTAAGCGCTATCCCGGCTGACATCTCATGTGGTCGTGCGGTGATGGCGCTATGCGCAGCCACCGTATGTCTGCCGAGCAGGCTCTCCGTTCTCCGGAACCGAGGGCCTTTTTTGTTGTGTTCATCCTGCGGGGACCATCCGTTTCCCCAAGGGGAGAGTGGTGTCCCCATTTTTAATGTATTGGAGATGCCATGTCGAATCACTATTCACCATCCCGTCCAAATGCGTCGGTGGCGGACGCCGAAGAATGTGCCTGGATCAGTTTTTATGATCACATTGATGACGCGTCTGTTGCAGCAGAATTGCTCAGTTATATCGAAGCGGATCCGGAGCTCAAGCGCACACGGTCGGGTTTGTATCTGTGTGCGAGGCAGTCGGTCAGACGTGCCAATGCCCGGTATGCGCGGGCCTTGCGTGTTGGTCAGTCTGTGCGAGCAGTGCTGGATGTCACGGTGTTTGCGCCGATTATTCTGGCCAGGAAGCTGGTGCGAGTGCTGGCGTTTTATGTAGTGGAGATGCTGCCCCAACTGCGCTGGCAGGAGACGGTGCCAGGCTCGCTGACGAAGACAGTGGGGAAGAAGACGGATGTCGCTACGGCATTGGCGCGTAGTGAACGTGAATCCGGCGCTGGTCCACAGTCCGATGAATCCGGTCGAGCTGGCAGCGCGGGCACGTTGACCAGAGCGGCGTGAGCGATCACCGTCGATGACTTGGTGAAGTGATTCAATTGGTCGGGCGAGATCATGGGTTTCGGCGACATGCCGGAATGGCCGTGATTCGTCCGGCATTTTTTGAGTTGTCCGGTTCGTCCAAAATGAGATGCCGGAAAATAACGGTCTCCCCTCAAAGGGATGCCTCCCATGGATTGAGCAGGAGCACGCCAGTGGCCTTGAAATCGCCGACGTTGCGTGTGACGACCGTCATGCCATGTACAAGGGCGGTTGCAGCAATAAGTGCGTCGCGTTCACTCCGCTTGTCGGGTACATGCAGCCTGGCGCAGCGCTGTGCCACGGCGGTATCGACAGGTAGCGTGCGATCAGAGAATTCAGGCAATACGTGCTGCTCCAGCCACGCCCGGAACAGGGCTCCCTGGGTGGCGTCCTTGCGCTCGATCGACAAGACGCCAAGCTCCAGTTCCATGATCGTGATGGCGGATACAAAAAGACTGGCGGCATCGACGTTTTCCGTCCAGGCCACCACGTTCGCATCTGCCTTGCCAAGACGCACCTTGCGTAGTTCCGGCACCACATTGGTATCGAGGACAAACATCACGAAAAGTCAGCCGGCCGAATATCGATGGTCATACGCGAAGGTTCGAACTCGATGTCGGCAGACCCCGGCATGGCCAGCGCATCGGCAATGTTACGTCGCTGGCCGGTGAGTCGCTGATACTCGGAAAAAGTCATCAGCACATGGGCCGGTCGGCCTCGATCCGTGATGAACACCGGCCCGTTGGCTGCAGCTCGTTTTGCCTCGCTCGCACCTTGGTTGAACTCCCGGCTCGACAAAATAGTGATAGCCACTGTGACACCTCCACACCTTTGAGTACTGTAGATAAGTTAGTACGCGATTCATGCTGGTGCAAGTGATGATCACCGTCGATGACTTGGTGAAACGACTTAGTTGGTCGGGTGAGCTCAGGGGTTCCAGTGCAATACCGGAACCCCTGAGCTCACCCGATTTTTTCCTACCGCCCAAGCGCCGGCGTTGCAATGTCACCGCGAGCAGCATACATCGTTGGCGACCGCACTCATCCTTCGATTGCACTGCTTGTCCACGGCATGGTCGAAATTTAGGGGGTAAAGTCAATTCGATGTTAAGAAAACAACCAAAAGTAGATGTGTGATCTTCAACATGCGTACTGAGAAGGAAGAACCGCTTCTTTTTTACGGGTCGCTGGACGCTCACGGCTCACTCGTTATCGTATCGAGCAATTAAAGGAGTTAGACATGCTGTACTGGTTCAATCCACTAAAAAAATATGCCACTTTTACCGGTCGTGCAACCCGTGCTGAGTACTGGAAGTTTTGTTTTGTGGTCGTGTTGGGAATGGTGCTATTCATTATTTTGATAATAGCTGGAGGTTTTCGTAACAGTTTAGTAAGTGCTCAACTTGGAACAATTTTTTCTGCGATATGGATTCTCTTTATGGTAATTCCACTAATTGCGGTAGGTGTGAGCTTTCAATTACCCATATCTTTCTGAGGCAAGATTAAAACCGAATTGCATATCTGCCAGCCGACGCATGCCTCGCCACATAACAATATTCCCTGGCGGTGAATCATTGGCCCTTGCGAGATAACCGCCCAGTTGGGCAATTTTTTCAAGATAGCGCGACAGTGGTGGCAGCTTACGGGCCCGCTTGCTGTCTTTTACCAAACAGTTGAGCAGTTCAATTTCGACATTGGTCAGTGCTACTGTTGGCTTGGCATCGGGGCATGTCCGGTTAATCATGGTGAGCCAGAACAATCGCCAACTAATGATGCAAAAAACGGAGATCAGGTTGGCGAGTCGATCCGCTGTGCGTAATCGGGACTCTTCGGCTCGGCATCCGGACTTCAGAATTTTATGAAACGTCTCGATTTTCCAGCGCAGGGCATACCAGTCGAGTTTTTCAA
>CANFED010000349.1 GCA_947445995.1 Oxalobacteraceae bacterium
CGCGCTGGGGACTGTTGCCCAGTTGCCGGGCGCACGCAATCTATGCCGGAATGCCGGCTGCTTCCAGCGCCGCGACGAAGGCTTCCACGAATACGGGATCAGCCCGCAGCGTTCGTATGCCTTTCTTTCGATGCCGTTGAAAACAATGACCCGCCATTGACGAGCACGCGTTCGAACAAGCTGCTGTCGATCCCTCGTTCGATCTAGCGTACCGACCAGTGTTTTCTAATGCGCGCGGCAGATAAAACAGCCGTTCTTCGTCGCTCTCGCATTTACTAACGATGTGCAGGTTTGCCGACCACGGCAGTTCTCTCAACAGTGTTGAGAGTTTTGGCTTGCCGACGTATAACTCGAAAAATTGCTTCATGCACCACAAGGTTTGCACGGAAAAACCGCGCCAATCAAGTTTGCGGTCGTGAATCAGTCTTGCCAGCGCCGCCACCGTGCCTTTACCCCAACCTTCGCTCGTGCAGCAGGTCGACAAATATCCCAATACAAATTGATTAATGTGACAGTCGCGGCACGCATGACGGCAGTGCGGGACTGTTCTACTAACGAGGCGATATCGTCAGATACCGGCTCAAGATCAACGGAACGTGTTGTCCAAGTCATGCGGCATCCTGACATTGTGAATAGGAATCGTAATGCTAGCCGTTCGGGTGGTTCGGTGATTTGCGTTTTGTCGAATGTGTTCCAGTGCGGCGATACTCAAGCGGTTCATCACAACACTTCCCCTGCAGTGAGCAAGCACAGCAGATCGCAAAGTTTTTTTTTGGACGTCAATGATCGGCTCGGCTCGGCTTTTTGCGCAGCTTATTAGCTTGACACAGAGGGGCTCACTCAGGATGAAGTTCACGGTAGCGCGCAAGATGCTCACCACACAACTGGCAAAGACCTTCAGCCTGGCAGCGTTGAATAATCACTCCCCGCTCCGGACTGTATAGCTCGCAACGATGTTGCATCTGGGTGACATTCAGCGACGGGCAATTGTCGCGCATGTCCTCGATGGCACCCGCCGCTGCGTCGGTCTGATACCTGCCTGTACGGGAGCCACTCACGTTGATAGCGAGGCAGGAAGCCGCGACGGCCTCTCCCGCTTTACTTGCGGAGGCCTCAACGGGCAAGGAGGCAACTCGGGCAAACGGCCCTGCACTCACCGCAGGAAGCCGGGTTGATGACGCCACGGGCGGGGCAGCCGGTTCGTCGGCTTGTAGCCCCCACCACGACCCGGCGACGATCAAGCCAAGCACCCCCAGGAAGAGCCAGTGTCGCACTTCAGTAGCCCTTTTTCACCGTGAACTTGTCGATCACATGCCCGTCAATATTTTTGAAATAGAAGTTGGCATGATCAGCATAGAAGTCACCGAACAAGACGCCGAAATTGGCATTCTGTGTTTTGGTGTACACCTTGGCCCACCAATCGCCGTGAAGTTTCTGGTCGCGGATGTCATTGCCACCCAAACCGGACACGACGGCGAAGCTTTTGCCTGGGCTCACGGTGAAAGGGGATTCAGTACTGGCCACGGTTTGGTCTTTCATGCTGCTGAGCAGATGGGTGCGCGAATAAGAATGTTCATGGCCGGTAGCGATGAAGGCACCTTTCTTACGGCAGAGTTCGTAAGCTTTCCAACTCACTTCGTCGGTCTTGCCCCCAACCTGCATCAGTTGCATGTTTTTGTGCCAGGCACAGATGCGCCACGCGTTGGCAGGCGCGGCGTTCAGACTGCTTTCGATGAAGTCTTCACTATCCGCAATGCTGCCTATGGTGCCAATGCCAGACACGACAAAGTACAGGTTCTCGTAGGTGCAGGTCATCCTTTGACCGTACGTGCCTTTGCACTTGACGTCTTTCTGGCTGTTGAGCCGAGACTGGCTAAGGGAGACCACGGTTTTGCGATCACTGTCATCCACGTCGTGGTTACCAAGCGCCAAGAGTACCGGATCGCTTGGCCCCAGCGTGGCGCGGACTTTGCTGTCCCATACGTGATCGTCGCGACTGGCATACGAAGTGTCGCCCAGGAACATGGTCATGTTCGCACCTTCGGACTTGATCAGATTCAGCACATGCTGGAAGTTGTCGCCCGCTTTCGAATCGCCAACAAACGCGACGCGCACATAGCCGGAAGGGGATGGTGTTGTGCCACCCCCTCCGCTTCCATCGCTGGTCTTGGTTTCCCAGACGGCTGCACCTGATGCATTGGCAAGTACCAGGTTGCCGTCGTTTTTCATGATGAGGTGGGCCGCACCTTTGCCAACGGTGCCGGTTGCCATGACGGCTTTGCCAGCGGATGTGTACAACACGAGATTGCCGTCGCTTTGCAGTACCAGACGGGTGCCGCCTTTACCGTTGGTGTTGGCGGCCCAGATGACTTTGCCCGCCGATGAATAGATGACCAGATTGCCATCGCCCTGCAGGTTGAAGTGGTAGGTGCCATTGATTGATGCTAGCCTTTGACCCGCATTGAGCTGCTGGCCCACTGGCAGACTGTTGGTGGCATCAGTCACGCTGGCGGCACTGGCCACGCCACTCAGTGCCAGCAGCACTGCGCAGGCCCAGTGTTTGATTGTCGTGAGTTTTATCATTTGTTACCCCTTTAATCGAACGGCGCGCACGCTATGATTGATCGTTTGGCTGGCGTACTCTGTGGTTAATAGTTTGTCTAAAAAGGATTGTTACTGATAATCAGTGTGTATTGCCGTTGATTGGTTCCATCCAATTTGGGCTGCCAACAAGCAAAACATGCTGGTATTTTTGGGTTTGTCCAAAAAAGAATGTTGATTGGACGGGCGGCAATCCTCGCGCTTCGGGGCGGGGTTCAGAGCGCGGACGCCGCAGCCGTCCTTGCCAATGACTTTAGTGCGGCGTCTGCCGCTGCTCGAAATACTGGCGGATATCACTGTCTTCCGAAAACCGGTGGATGATGCCAAAGCCTTTCGAGAGCGATGTCCCGCCTTTCATCTCAACCGGAATCCGGATGCCTGCCAGCCCCGCAGGCAATGCATGACCCAGTAGTCCTTTTCGACCAGTACGGGATCTATCCCGCGTTGCTCGGCAGCAATAGCCAGCAGTTCGTTGCAATCGCTGCGCGTATGCAGGAAGTCAGCCATCCAGCCACCGCATGAAAAGTTTTCTGGTCGCTGCTGAGCCAAAATTTGAAACGGCCCGCTTCAACTTGGCCTGATCGAATCCGGACAACTTGCGCTCTACCATCTGGTGTACTTGGTTCTTGTCTTCAGCTAATTCGTCCAGATTATTGATGGCATCGACCAGCAAGAATTCCGGCGTGAGCTTCTTCAAGAAGCGCGGTTTGACGCGAAAATCGAACTGACGATTCCCGAACGAAAAGAGGCCATGCCGCTTGTGGTTGTACACCAGCGCCTTGTTGTAGCGCTGCGATGTTCCCAAGCCCAGCGTGTTGAGGTTTGACGGGGAGAACACCAAAAAATCCTTGTCGCGAAAAAATGTAGCAACCAGTTCCTGGTCGTCCGGTGGCAACGCGCCAAAAACGGATTTCCTGGGACATAGGTGATGTTATTAAAGCGGTAGCGCAGGATCTGGTATTTTTGCGACACACGGATTGGCAAGGGCACGATACGGCGTTTTTTGGTCGCTACCCGGTTGCCTTATGACGCAATTCTTTCCGCCGCTGGATGAGGGCGGCAACCTGGCCGCCCCACATCAACCTTCGACGCAAACCAGTCCTGCTGGCACACACTCCCAGTAAGTCCGGGACTCGAAAAACTGGTCTGCTCCGGGACCACTGCGGTCCCTTTGATATTGAATGACATTCAGATTTCAAGACCACAATCAGGCAATTGAAATTGCGCTTCGCATTATTAAGGTTGATCGATTAAGCTGGTCCGCCAACTAATCGCACTGAAGAGAAACCATCGCAATGAACCACGTATTTACCTACCTGCGCGGCGCGCTCGTCATTGATATCCAGCTCGGCGGCGAACCGTATCGCATTGAGCGGCGACTACGCGACGAAGATACCGGCGTCGGCCTTTACGTCATCAAGCGCATCGATAGCGATACCGAGATTCTGCGTAACGGCAAACTGATCGACAACCCGACCTGCTTCAGGCGCTACGTATC
>CANFED010000350.1 GCA_947445995.1 Oxalobacteraceae bacterium
TCCGGGGTCTGGAAAATCTTGGTCAGGTCACGCGGGTTGGCCAGTTCCTGCCATGAATCCATCAGCAACACCGACGGTGCGGCGGCAGCGATGAACGGCGCATGGGCGGCGGCGGCGACCTTGGCCATCGAGGTCAGCAGTTCGACATCCGGTGCGCTGTTGTCGAAGTAGTAGTCGGCCACAATGGAGCCGAATGGCTCGCCGCCGAACTGGCCGAATTCTTCTTCGTACATTTTCTTGAAGATCGGGCTCTGGTCCCAGGCGGTGCCCTTGAACTTCTTGAGCGTCTTGCCCAGGTCGTTCTTCGAGATGTTCATCACACGGATCTTCAGCGTCTCGTCGGTTTCGGTGTTGTTGACCAGGTGATGCAGGCCTCGCCAGGCACCTTCGACCGCCTGGAACTGCTCGGTGTGCATGATCAGGTTGATCTGCTCGGTCAACTTTTTATCGAGCGCGGCGATCAGGCTGGAAATCGTTGCCAGCACATCACCTGAAATCAGATTGGTGCCCGCCAGTGCCTGCTCGGCGAGTGTGCGCACGGCGACTTCGACCGATTCCTTGGCCTTGTCGGATTGCGGTTTGAATTCTTTCTGGAGCAGGCTGCTGAAATCGCTCATCTCGAGCGTGCCAGTGGCCTG
This sequence comes from Oxalobacteraceae bacterium, assembly GCA_947445995.1. Classification (GTDB taxonomy): domain Bacteria; phylum Pseudomonadota; class Gammaproteobacteria; order Burkholderiales; family Burkholderiaceae_D; genus Actimicrobium. The sequence goes on from CANFED010000350.1 coordinate 639, forward strand.
CTGCAGTTCTTCGTTGGATTGTGCCATCGTCATATCTCCGGAATGTTGGTGCGCGTGCTGCAGCGATTACTCTTGTGGCTTCGGTGCCGACGTCAACGCCTGCATCAGGGCCGGCTCGGCCAGCAATTTGGCGATCAGTTCTTCAGCGCCGGTCTTGCCGTCCATGTAGGTCATCAGGTTCGACAACTGGCCACGGGCTTCAAGCAATTTGCTGAGCGAATCGACCTTGCGGGCAATCGCGGCAGGGGTGAAGTCATCCATGCTCTCGAACGTCAGGTCGACGGCCATGTTGCCTTCACCAGTCAACGTGTTCGGCACCTGGACGGCGACACGCGGCTTCATGGCCTTCAGACGTTCGTCGAAATTATCGACATCAATCTCCAGAAACTTGCGCTCGGCGACGGGTGCCAGCGGGTCTTTTGGCTGACCTGACAAGTCGGCCAGTACGCCCATGACGAACGGCAACTGGACCTTTTTCTCGGCGCCGTAGACTTCGACGTCATATTCAATCTGCACACGCGGTGCCCGGTTGCGTGCGATGAACTTCTGGCTACTTTCTTTGCCCACGATTTAATCCTCCATGATTGAAAAGCACTGTCTGTTCGTTTTAATAGGAAGAGTCTTCTTCCTGCTTCACTCCGCTGATCACCGAAAGCTGTGACATCCCGTCGGGCGCCAGGTCCTGCATGATTTCGAAAAAGTTTTTGGGGACCAGTCGCTTGGCCCGTTCCAGCAACAACGGCACCGGACTCGATGGCTCGTTGCGCGCGTAATAGCTGCATATCTTGTCGAGCATGCGCAAGACATCTTCCCGGCTGGCGACCTCGCCGCTGATGGCGGCAGTGCCGGAACCGGACGAACCACTGAAGCCAGACTCTTGACCAGCGTCGTTGGCCTCCACCTCGTCGTCCTCACCAACTGCGCCACCGGCACCCGCGAGCAAGTCATAAGCGCGGGCCAGCAATCGGGTCAGTGCATCGAGATTGAGTGCCTGGGAACTGCCAACCTGATGGACCAGCAGCGTTTCGATATTGCGGGCGCTGTTGAAAGCCGCACGCATCGCGTCGGTCGCGCTCGATAGCTGCTCGGTATCGACGTCGTGTAATGCAGCCTCGATTGATCCCATGCCCAGTCTGGACTGGCCGTCCGGCACGGCCAGTTCACCGCTGGCAATTTCAAGGTCGCGCACACTGATGGGCCCCAGACCAGGCAACACGATGAAGGTCGCTTCACGCACTTCGCGCAGAACGGTCGAGCCGTCATTGAGGATCGCCAGCGAATTAATGCGCAACATCGGATCAAGGTCATCATCGGGATCGAGCTGCGGATGGACGCTGTCCCAGCGCTCATCAAGCAGGCGTTCGATCAGGTGCAGGCAATCGGCCAGCGCCGGCATGCCATGCAAGGCCAGTTCGGCGCGTAACAACGGCACGACGACACGCAGGTCGCGGCTACGTTCGAGCAGGCTGGTTGCGAGGCGCTTGACGACTTTCCAGTCGGGAGGAACTGCAGGAGTAATGGAGTCGCCGTACTGTACTTCGGGCTTACCGAGCACGGCTTGTTCAAGTTCGAGAAACGCAGGATCGTATTCCAGATTGAGTCCGCAAGGAGCATCCGGGGCACCATCCAGAAGCAAAGCATCCACATCGATAATGCGCATAACAGTCCCTGTGATATTGCTCGCCTGAGGCGAATCATTATGATTTTTGAGTCAAGTCGCTGCACCTCCAGGGGAATCACCAGAGGCGTATTAATGGTTGTAACCTTGCCTAATCGACCACGATTCTAACCCTGTAAAAATGAGAATTAAAACTTTTTTTGTTTTTTAATTAACATTAAGAACGCTAATTAAAAGTGATTTGTATAAAAAAAGTGGTATGCAAATACCAATAAAAATTTGATCAGATCACAATCCACGATTACCTGATGGGCTCCGTCCTGCATCGTGGATGACACCAGCAGGCGTGCATGCACGATAATCCGCCGGACGCCAATGCGATCTCAACTGCAGCAGACATCAACAAGTTGGCCCACGCAACAAAGGACATGCAATGACGACCATCGAACTCCCATTCCGGGCTACTACCGCGCAAGCCTGTCACTGGATGACGCAACACACCCGCGAACAATGGGACTTGCCGCGTCTGCTCGAACACGGACTGATTCCGTATGTCTGGCTCGATTACGATGCCAGCCAGCCGGCGTTATTCGGCGACGCCAATGGCGGCTACCCGGCCCCGATTTTTTTCGAAGACGACACACGCAGATTGGCCGCCGGCAGCGCGGACGTGTTGATCACGATCACAAAAGACGTCTACCGCATCGTCGCGAAACTGCCGCCACCGGGTATTCGTCGGGAACTGCACGAATTGCGCTTTTTGAAGAAGGACCTGGAACGCCTGGCCGGCAAGCTTGAACGCGCCGCCGCAGCGGCTCTGCTGCCGCCACCGGAACCCGTGGTTAGCGAGGGCGCAAAGGAGTCGCAGGCAGGCATCAGCAAGGACCAGGTTTTGATCGCCTTTGCCACCCTGCTGAAAATCAATCTGGAACAAGCCCTCGACGCTGCCGGCGGCGTCTTTGGCGACGAGGGGGCGCGCGTCAAAGCCAGTACCAAAAAGTCAAAGAAGAACGCGGTATGGAATCCGGTCACGCTGGCATTGGGATTGAACGATGTGTACCGGGTGCCGATGCCGCAATTGAAGCGGGCGTTTGGCACGCATGATTTTTTGCGGGAGTGGGAGGGGGATTGGAAGAGGACGCTGGTGTTGCTGGGGAAGTGAGAGGCCATTGACTGCGAATTAAATCCCCCTCAGCGTCTTACTTTCTCAAATTTAACTATTTAGTTGGAACCAATAAGCTGCCTGATGTACTCAATCATTTATTTTCACGCCGCAGGGATCCGTAGATTAATGGTGATCCTTTCACTTTAAATAATCGTCTGGATCCTAATAATGAAAATATCCACCATCGCCGCTTCCAGCTTCGCGGCTTTCTTCGCTATAAAATCAGATGCGTTCGAGCCTGACCCATCTAACCTCAGTAACCAGCAAAAAAATAGTGACTCCGCCCACTTGACATCCCGTCTGAACGAACTCCGCGCTAGTGGCAACAATAATACCTTAGGGGATTTAAGTGACTTTTTAGGAAATAATCATGATCCAATCGCCATCGAAGCATTTAAAGATATCCTCAATGAGAATATGGATTCTCTGAAAAAACGCCTTGAGAATGGTTTAAGGAACCGCTGAATAAAGCCCTGCTTCAAGAATGAAAACTGTGGATTAAGCGTCAAACGAATTTCAGTCTTGAAAAACTGGATGAATAACCGAAAAAACATGCCAAAAATCGAATAAACACCGCCTCTCTCATCTTGTTTTCACGCAATAGACGGAGCTTGGGCCTGCCAACTCAACAGCTTGTTTTTTGCAATGAAGAGATTACCTAGGCCGAA
>CANFED010000351.1 GCA_947445995.1 Oxalobacteraceae bacterium
GGCAGTCGCGTCGATGCCGGTCGGGTCATCGTCGAAGGCTTCATCGATTTCGAGTATGAAATCACGTTGCTGACCGTGCGCTCGCTCGATGAAAACGGCGTGGTTGTCACGTCCTTCTGCGAGCCGATCGGCCATATTCAGGTCAACGGTGACTACGTCGAAAGCTGGCAGCCGCACCCGATGGCATCGAAGGCGCTGGTCAATGCGCAAGCCATTGCCAAGGCGGTCACCGACAACCTCGGCGGACGCGGCCTGTTCGGCGTCGAACTGTTCGTCAAGGGCGACCAGGTCTGGTTCTCGGAAGTCAGCCCGCGTCCGCATGACACCGGCATGGTGACCATGACCAGCCAGGTCCAGAGCGAATTCGAAATCCACGCCAAGGCCATCCTCGGCCTACCCGTCAATGTCGCGCTGAAATCGCCGGGCGCATCGGCCGTAATCTATGGCCGCCATGATGCCAAGGGCATCGGCTTCGATGGTGTCGCCAATGCCTTGCGCATCCCCGGCACCGACATACGCTTGTTCGGCAAGCCGGAATCCTTTGCACGCCGGCGCATGGGTGTCGCGCTGGCTGTCGCTGCCGATATCGAGACCGCGCGCAGCAATGCCAAGGCAGCTGCCGCCAAGGTGATTCCGGTCTTGCCCGATGCCTGACAGGGACTGCCAAACGGCAACGCAAAAATAACCTATAGTCGGTACTCCCTTCAACGCACAAGAATAACCACCATGAAATTTGATGTCGCCATCGTCGGCAGCGGACTGGCCGGACTGTCCGTCGCATTGCACCTCGCAAAAACCCGCAAAGTCGTCATCATTTCGAAGCGCGAATTGCTCGACGGAGCCAGCAACTGGGCCCAGGGCGGCATTGCCGCCGTGCTCGATTCCGGTGACAGCTACGACGAACACGTCGACGACACGCTGGTAGCCGGTGCCGGCTTGTGCGACGAAAGCGCGACCCGCTTCATCATCGAGCACGGCCGCGAAGCCATCGAATGGCTGATCGAACAGGGCGTACCGTTCACCCGTGACGAGTCGGCCGAACTGGGCTTTCATCTGACGCGCGAAGGCGGCCACAGCCAGCGTCGCATTATCCACGCCGCCGACGCCACCGGCCACGCCGTGCAGGTCACGCTGGAACAGATCGTGCGCAACAATCCGAACATCACGCTGCTCGAACATCACTACGCGATCGACGTGATCAAGTCGAACAAGCTACCCGGTGGTAGTGAAGAACCGCATTGCCTCGGCCTGTACGTGCAGGATGTCAAGAGTGGCAAGGTCAGCACGATCGCGGCCGACCACACGGTGCTGGCCACCGGCGGTGCCGGCAAGGTCTACCTGTACACCACCAATCCCGACACTGCCACCGGCGACGGTATCGCGATGGCGTGGCGTGCCGGCTGTCGCGTGGCCAACATGGAATTCATCCAGTTCCATCCGACCTGTTTGTACCACCCGTATGCGAAATCCTTCCTGATCACCGAAGCCGTGCGCGGCGAAGGCGGCATGCTGAAATTGCCCGCCGCCGCCGGCGATGCCGCCGGTACGCGCTTCATGCTGGATCAGGATGAGCGCGCCGAACTGGCACCGCGCGACATCGTCGCCCGTGCCATCGATGCCGAAATGAAAAAGCGCGGTCTCGATCACGTCGACCTCGACATCAGCCACAAGTCGCCGGAGTTTTTGCTGGAGCATTTTCCGACCATCCTGGCGCGCTGCCTGGAGCTGGGCATCGACATCACCAAGGAGCCGATCCCTGTCGTGCCGGCCGCGCATTACACTTGCGGTGGCGTGGTCACGGACCTGGCGGGACGCACTGACCTGCCGGGCCTGTACGCAGTCGGCGAGACCTCGTACACCGGTCTGCATGGTGCCAACCGGCTGGCCAGCAATTCGCTGCTCGAATGCATCGTGCTCGGCCGCGCGGCGGCCCAGTTCATCGAACAGCAACCGGCCCGCAAAGCCATCACCCTGCCCGCCTGGGATGAAAGCCGCGTCAACAATGCTGACGAACAAGTCGTGCTGTCGCATAACTGGGACGAGCTGCGCCGCTTCATGTGGAACTACGTTGGCATCGTGCGCACCACCAAACGACTGGAACGGGCCCAGCACCGGATTCGCTTGCTCAAGGAAGAAATCGACGAGTACTACGCCAATTTCCGCATCACACGCGACTTGCTGGAACTACGCAATCTGGTCGAGGTGGCCTCGCTGATCGTGCATAGCGCGCTGTCACGGCGCGAGAGTCGCGGCCTGCATTTCAGCCGGGACTTTCCCGACACGCTGCCGAAGGCATTGCCGACGGTGCTGTCGCCGGACTGGCGCTGAACCAGGGACGGCCGGGTGTCTGGTAGGGTGCAAGAACCGAAGGGCATTGCACCGTACGTGACTGTCACGGCGCGAAAGTCGCAGGCGGCACCGGTGCCGCCAAGCGCACTAGCCTGGCCGCAGCAATACGACATAGGACACGCTTGCCAGGGAACGGCCCGAGCCGGCGATGAATTCTTCAAAGCGCGGTCCGTCCACTAAAAACTCTGCCACGCGAAACTCACCGCGAAACTGCCATCGTCCAGCGGCTTTTTTGATGAATACCGGAAGTTTTTCGCACCGTAGCGCAAGGAGCCGGCTGGCAGGCGTGGTTTTAGGACCTTGACCGCACAACACCACTGCTGGTGCTGCCGGACTAAACGTTAAAGTCAGGCAAGCTGCGACCAGCTTGCCATCTATGCTTGGCAGACAGGACACCTTGCTACCACCGAGTACACCATGAATCTCACCTCGCGTGTAGCACTCGCCGATCGTGAACACGATTGGCAATGGCGCGATCGGAATAGGATTCTGCGTGGCGAATGAAGCAGGAACCCTACCTGACTTTGTGGTCTTCGCGCTTTGCATCTTCCATTGCCCCCGGTTCTAATTCCTCGGCCGAGCGGTTGAGGTATATGAATAGTCCCCACGCAGCTAGCAGCACGCCGACTCCCACCAACATGCTGGCTGCGTACAGGAGTTGCATGGGATCTTCTTGCGCTTTGAAGGTTGCGACCAAGCCTTCGATGGACAGCGACACGACGATAACGACCAGGAACCGTGACAAAAACCGGCGAACCCGTGTAGGAGCGCTGATGTCGGCGTCGCGAATGACCTCTTCTTCAATGATCGTTTCGGCAATTTGCAGAGCGACGACAGCGACTGTCAATATCCCTAGCGCCCCGATAACTGCCTGCGCTGCAGCCCGGTCCCAAGTGCCCATGACAGCCAACCATCCCATATGGGCAGCAATGGCAATCAGCATGAGCGCAGCGAAAGCAAACAGACATGCCATCAAGCCATGAATAAATCCGAATAAGCGCAAGAGTATTTTCATGTCGCCATCATGGCATAGATGTTCAGATGGTTGATCGAGGGGTACCCGCAGCATTCGGAAAAAAATAGCCCACCAAGGATTTCTCGCGGGTTGCTCAGCGGTAGCTGCTGGAAGAGGTGGACGACGAGACCGGACGCAGCTTGTCCTGCAACCGATTCAAGGTACCGTTCGTGATTCCGCCGGAGGCGATGACGCACCGTGGCTGGCCTGTGAAGTTGGCCGGTGCAATAACCGAAGGGCATTGCACCGAATGCACTAGATAATCCGCAACGAATAATCCGTCGCCCGCACATCCTTGGTCAGACTGCCAATCGAAATCCGGTCAACACCGGTTTCGCTGATCGCCTGCACGGTATCAAAGTTGATCCCGCCCGACGCCTCCAGCAATGCCGCGCCAGAGGTGAGTGCGACAGCTTCCCGCATCTGTTCCAGCGAAAATTATCCAGCAACACCGAGCGCGCACCGGCTGCCAATGCTTCCTTCAACTGGTCGATCGATTCGACCTCGATCTGTATCGTCACGCCGGCGTTCAGCGCAAAGGCTTTTTCCATCGCCAGTCGCACACCGCAGGCAGCGGCAATATGGTTTTCCTTGAGCAGCACTCCGAAATCTGTTTCCGTGGTCAGCGAGCAGGCATGATGGTCATTTGCAGCGAATACCCAGTGCTCGCCGAATCCTGTTTTCCTCATCGATCGCAATCCCCATGTTCATCATGCA
>CANFED010000352.1 GCA_947445995.1 Oxalobacteraceae bacterium
AAACCGCTTTCCGCTTCAACTCCTACATCGCGCTGGCGGTCGCCTCCCGGCTCGGTGGTGATACCGGCACGGCGCTGATGGCGCTGATCATCGGTTTTTCTGTCCCGCTCTGCAATGTCGCGGCAGTGCACGCACTGGTTCATCGCAAGGGTGGTCTGCTGCGCGAACTGATGAAAAATCCGCTGTTGCTGGCGACGGTACTGGGCCTGGCATTCAACTTCGCCGGCGTGCCGATTCCCGAATTCATCGGTGCCACGCTATCGCGCATCGGCAATGCCGCGATTGCCATCGGCCTCATCACGGTCGGTGCCGGACTGCGGCTGTCCGGACTGCATCAGGCCAAGGGCATGGCCGCCTATTTCATCACCGTCAAGTTGCTGATGCTGCCGGCGATCGCCTGGCTTCTCGGCAGCCGCTTCGGTCTGCCACCGCTGCAATTGCAAATCGTCGTGATGTTCAGCGCGCTGCCCACTGCCTCCAGCGCCTACGTGCTGGCCGCGCGCATGGGCGGCAACGGGCCGTTTGTGGCATTTTTGATTTCGGCCGGGACGTTGATGTCAGTGCTGACGTTGCCGTTGTGGCTGGGGCTGATCGGGTAAGCCAAGGACAGCTGCCGTAGGGTGGGTACAGCAACATCGTGCCCACGCGCGCGTTCCACCGCACCCGTCAATACCGAGCATTGCGGCCCTTTCGCGTGGGCACAATAACCCCGTGCCCACCCTACCGGGCTAGCACCCGACGGCCGTACTAGGCAGAGCATTCGGTGCAATGCCCTTCGGTTATTGCACCCTACGACGGGCAAGCCAATCGACAACCAATCGCCCACTCCACATGCTCCCGCACCAGCTCCGAAGCATGTCCCCGCCGCGCCTGCAGCGCCGCCAGCAAAGGCTGCGGCGATGCGCCTGCCGCCAGCGCATTACCCAAGCCGACCGCGATATTGCGCAACCAGCGTTCATGCCCGATACGCCGGATCGGACTGCCTTCCAGATAGCGATCGAACTCTTCCTCGCTCCACGCAAACAAGCTCACCAGCTCGGCCTGGTCGAGCCCGTTGCGCACATCGAAGTCCGGCAACACCGCACGCTGCGCGTACTTGTTCCACGGGCACACCGTCTGGCAATCGTCGCAGCCATACACGCGATTGCCAATCAGCGGCCGCAGCGCCAGCGGGATGCTGCCCTTGAGTTCGATCGTCAGATACGAAATGCAGCGCCGCGCATCCAGCCGGTACGGCCCGATGATGGCACCGGTCGGGCAGGCGGTACTGCAGGCCTGACAACTGCCGCAATGGTCACTGATCGGTGCATCGACCGGCAGCGGCAAATCGGTCAGCAACTCGCCCAGAAAAAACATCGAGCCGGCTTCGCGATCGAGCAGCAAGGTATGCTTGCCGCGCCAGCCCAGTCCGGCCTGCGTGGCCAGTTCGACTTCCATCACCGGTGCGGAATCGGTGAAGACCCGGTAGCCGAACGGGCCGATTTCAGCGCTGATACGTGTCGCCAGTTGCTGCAGTCGCCCCCGTAATACCTTGTGATAGTCGCGACCGCGCGCATACAGCGAAATGACCGCCGCACCCGGCTCGCTCAGTCGTGCGGCTTCGCGCTCACGCCAGTCGCCGCCGCCGCCGGCCGGCAAATAATTCATGCGTGCCGTGATCACGCGCAAGGTACCCGGCACCAGCTCGGCCGGACGGGCACGCCGGGTGCCGTGAGCTGCCATATAATCCATCTCACCGTGGTGGCCCGCCTCCAGCCACGCCAGCAAGCCGGCTTCGGCATGCTGCAGGTCGATGTCGGCAATGCGCAGTTCGGCAAAGCCCAGCTCCTGGCCCCAGGCCTTGATGGTGGTGGCGAGCGCAAACAGATCGGTAGCCGGCAAAGTCATGGAAGATTCATGGAACAAGTCGCAAAAACAATGAGAGGGTATTTTACGAGATGCAGCACCTGACAGCCCACCTGAAAGACGAAGCCGGTACCCTCGCGCTCGGTGCCGCCCTGGCGCGTGCGCTGGCACCGGGCCTGACGATCTATCTGCATGGCGACCTCGGCAGCGGCAAAACGGCGCTCACACGCGCGCTCTTGCACGCCGCCGGCCACACCGGTCATGTCAAGAGTCCGACCTATACGCTGGCAGAGCCATACACAATTCAATTGCACGATATTGACGTGGACGTGATTCATTTTGATCTGTACCGGATGATCAGCGCAGACGACTTTCTCGACGCCGGTTTCCGCGAATATTTCAATGACAGCAACATCTGTATCGTCGAATGGCCAGAAAAGGCCGATGGCGTGCTGCCACCAGCCGATATCGACATATTTTTGACCGTAGCCGGTGCAGGTCGTGAGGTAGAATTGGCCGCGCATTCTGACCAGGGTTTTCAATGTCTCGATCGTCTCAAATTCGCCCCAAACCTGTAGCACCGCTTTCCAGCCGACTCCGTCGCACCGTCCTGCAGGCCGGTGGCACGCTGCTTCTCTCGGTGATCGCTCCGGGCCTGGCCCGCGCTGCGCAAATTCTTGCCGTGCGCGTCTGGCCTTCGGACGACTACACCCGTGTCACGCTCGAAAACGATAGCGACCTGAAAGCCACCCATTTCATCGTCAAGGATCCGGAACGACTGGTCATTGATATCGAGGGACTGGAACTTAATTCCACCATGAAGGGCCTGATCGCCAAGATCGCGCCCAATGACCCGTACATCACGCAGGTCCGGGTCGGCCAGAACCGGCCGAACGTGGTGCGTCTGGTATTCGATCTGAAAGCCGAAATCACGCCGCAGGTATTCACGCTCAAACCGGTCGGTGATTATCAGTACCGGCTGGTATTTGACCTTTACCCGGCACAGGAACTCGATCCGATTGCCGAGCTGATCAAAAAAGGCGAATGGTCCAAGGACCAGCAATTCGATCCGGCACCGCAGATTGCGGAAGCCAAACCCGAACCCAAGCCAAGCGGCAAGAATGATCCGCGTCTGAAATTTCTCGATCCGAACGTGGCCCGCTTCGAGCCACGTGAAGAAAAAATTCCGCCATTGAAACGCTTGCTGACGATCGCGCTTGATCCCGGCCACGGCGGTGAAGATCCGGGTGCGGTCGGACGCGGCGGCAGTTACGAAAAAAATGTCGTGCTGGCCATTGCCAAGCGCCTCAAAGCCAAGATCGAGGAACAACCCAACATGCGGGTGATGCTGACCCGCGATGGCGACTACTTCGTGCCGCTCAACATGCGCGTCGAAAAAGCCCGCAAGGTGCAGGCCGACCTGTTCGTCTCCATCCATGCCGATGCATTTGTCGAACCGACTGCGCGTGGCTCGTCAGTGTTTGCCCTGTCCGAAAAAGGCGCTACCTCGACCGCTGCGCGCTGGATGGCCAACAAGGAAAACGCGGCCGACCTGATCGGCGGCGTCAATATCAAGAACCATGACCGGCAACTGGCCAGCGTGCTGCTCGACCTGTCGACCACGGCACAGATCAGCGACAGCATTAAACTGGCCAAGGCCGTGCTCGGCGAAATTGGCAGCATCAACCGCTTGCACAAGGGCTCGGTCGAACAGGCCGGCTTCGCCGTGCTCAAAGCACCGGATATTCCGAGCATCCTGATCGAAACCGCCTTCATTTCGAATCCCGAAGAAGAAGCCAAGCTGAGCGACGACGCCTATCAGGATCAAATGGCCATTGCGATACTCAAGGGTATCCGCATCTACTTCGCCAAAAATCCACCTCTTTCGAAGAACCGCATGACCTGAGCAGGCCGGCACAACAACCGAATTGCAAGTGCTGTCCGCCCCGATCGAGGCGACTTCCGTTGCTGTTACGCGGCAGGAATTCATGGCACGTCTAGCATGCAATCACGCACTCTCGGTCGATTTTTAAAAGTTATCGATTCTAGCGATCAATAGAAATATCATCGCGATCCACATTCCTTGCGCCAATAATTGGTTCGCATCCATCGCCCCCCCTCCGGAGTCTCCCTATGAAATCGACCACCATGAAAGTCGGCACCCGCCTGACGATCGGCTTCTCCCTGCTGCTGCTGCTGCTCGCGATCGCCACCGGTATCGG
>CANFED010000353.1 GCA_947445995.1 Oxalobacteraceae bacterium
CAGCAAGGTCGGCCTGCGCGCGTCGATCACCGGCGAGATCGTGATGGACGAGGTGTTCTGCCCCGAGGAGGACGCCTTCCCCGAGGTGCGTGGCCTCAAAGGCCCGTTCACCTGCCTGAACAGCGCGCGCTATGGCATCGCCTGGGGTGCGCTGGGCGCGGCCGAGGACTGTTTCCACCGCGCCCGCCAGTACACGCTGGACCGCACCCAGTTCGGTCGGCCGCTGGCTGCCAACCAGCTGATCCAGAAAAAGCTGGCCGACATGCAGACCGAAATCACGCTGGGCCTGCAAGGTTGCCTGCGCCTCGGCCGCATGAAGGACGAAGGCATTGATGCGCCGGCCATCACCTCGATGATGAAGCGCAATTCCTGCGGCAAGTCGCTCGACATCGCTCGCGTGGCGCGTGACATGCTGGGCGGGAACGGCATCTCCGATGAGTTCGGCGTGATCCGGCACATGGTCAATCTTGAAGTGGTCAACACCTACGAGGGAACGCATGACATCCACGCGCTGATCCTCGGACGCGAACAGACGGGCATACAAGCGTTCAGCTAACCGCTCTGCCGGATACGACAACGCCGTTCAGCTTGACGCTGAACGGCGTTTTTTCATGTCCGGCCGGGATTAACTCGTTAGTAGCGCTGACCCAGTTCCAGCAAGGCCGGCGTGCCGATCAGTTCGTTGAGCTGGTCGAAGTCCAGCATCTCATTCTGCATCGGCAACGTACTTTGATGCGTGTGCAGGCTGGCATAGTATTTTTGCAGCGTGTGCGCGACCGCGCGTGCAGTCCCGCCGGGAAAAATGACCAGACGAAAACCCATCTCGCCCAGTTCGGCCGCACTGTGCACGGGTGTTTTGCCGCCCTCGACCATGTTGGCCAGCAGTGGAATCCGTTGCGCGAACTGACGGCAGGCGCTGGCCATTTGCTCCGGCGTACGCAGCGCTTCGATGAACAGCGCATCGACGCCGCACTCCAGATAGGCTTCGGCCCGCGCCATCGTGGCATCCCATCCTTCGATCGCCAGCGCATCGGTGCGCGCCATGATCAGGGTTTGTGACGACGTGCGCGCATCGAGCGCAGCCTTGAGCTTGCCGCACATCTCGGCGACCGGGATGACGCTTTTGCCGTCGAGGTGGCCGCAGCGTTTCGGGAAGGTCTGATCTTCGAGTTGCAGCATGGACGCGCCCGCGCGCTCGAAGGCCTTGACGGTGCGCATCGTGTTGAGGGCATTGCCGAAGCCGGTGTCGGCATCGACAATGACCGGAATCGTCACGCGCTCGTTGATGCGCGCCAGCGTGTCGGCCACTTCGGTTGCTGTGGTCAGGCCGATGTCGGAGCGGCCCAGCCGGGTGTAGGCAATCGAGGCACCCGACAGGTACAGCGCTTCGAAGCCGGCCTGTTCGGCGACCAGCGCCGTGAACGCATCGTAGATGCCCGGTGCCAGCAGGGCGCTCGGTTGTTGCAGACGTTGTTGCAGGGAGGTGTTCATGGAATCCTTTTGATCAGTGGGGAGGGGAGGCCAGTTGCAGGGCGGCGGTTTCCGCAGCGAGCCAGCCGCCGCCGATCGCACTGAGCAAGCCGTTGCCGGACAGGTAGCCCCAGACCGCATTGCCGGACACGCCGCGCGCGGCACCGCCGGCAGCCAGCAGATTGGGGAAGGGCTTGCCGTCGGCGCGCAGCACGCGGCAGTGCGCATCGATATCGAGACCGCCTTGCGTATGGAATAGCGCGCCGGTGACCTTGACTGCAAAATACGGAGCGACCAGCGGACGCTGGAATTGACGGCCTTCAGTGTCGTCATCGTTGGGCTGCATCGCCGCCAGCGTCTGATGCAGGACAGCCGCGTCGCAGCCGAGCAGCGTTGCCAGCGCAGCGATATCGGCAGCCGTCCTGACGGCACCGGCCTGCTCGGCCGCGACGAAGTCGGGAAACGCGCGCGCCAGTTTCAGCAAGGGCGCATCAAAGACATTCCAGGCAACGCCGCCCGGCTGGGCCAGCACATGGATCGCGGCTTCCGAATAGCCGGCGGTCTCGTCGTGGAAGCGCACACCCTCGGCATTGAGTTGCACGCCACCAGCCATCATCACGGCCCAGCTCATCAATGCGCCTTGCGGCGTGACCCAGGAACCGTGGCCCTGATAGCCACCGAGGTCGGCCAGGCGTGCACCGAGCTGTGTGCCCCACGTAATCGCGCTGCCATCGTTGCCGGCATGGCCGGCAAAGGTGGCGTCGCGCATCGCCGGCAGCAGGTCGCCGACCATTGCCGCATTGCCGCCGAAACCATTGCAGGCCACCACCAGCAAGTCGCAAGCGAGGTACTGGACGTCACCGCCCGGATGCCGGTAGCCGATGCCTTGAATCACGTCATCGACATCGATCCACAGTTCGCTGACCACCGCATTGGTGAGGATGTCGGCACCCGCCGTCGTGGCGGCCTGTTCCAGTCGCGTCATCAATGCCGTGCCGGTGCGTTCCGGCACGGTGTGCATGCGTCGTGCGCGATGGCCGGGATACAGGAAACCGTCGAGTACCTCGAACGGCAAGCCATGCTGTTCGAGCGCATCGATCGCCCGCACCACGGCGGCGGTGTACGCCGTCACCAGATGCGGTGCCGCATCGCCATGCGCCTTGGCCTGGATATCCTCGCTGAAAGTGGTTTGCGAATCGGTGATGTCGAGCCGTTTCTGTAGTGCCGATCCGGCCGCTGGAATGAATCCCGACGACAGCGCCGTCGAGCCACCCGGCAGCGCATCGCGCTCCAGCAAGACGCAATCAATCCCGCTATCGCGCAAGCGGATGGCGACTGACAGCCCGCAGGCACCGGCTCCGATGATGGCCACCGGTACGTGGTCGGTGGTCGGCAGCGCCTGGCCACGGATGACCCGTACCGGCGTCATGCTGACGCTCCTTGCCGTAGCCGTAGCCGGAGCTGGTTGAGCAGTCCACCCGCATCGACCATCGCGCGTAAAAATTCCGGTATGGGTTCGATCATGAAAACTTTTCCTGATGCCGACGTAAGCGTCATGGCGGTGAGGTCCAGCGTGACCAGTTCGGCTTCATCGAGCACGGTGGCTTGCGGCACGGTCAGCAACAGCAAGCCGAGGTTGAACGCATTGCGAAAAAACAGGCCGCTGAACGACGGTGCCATGACCGCCCGGACACCAAGCTTGACCAGCGCAGCGGCGGCTTGTTCACGCGATGACCCGATGCCGAAGTTGGCACCGGCCACGATCACGTCGCCGGGTCGTACTTCGGAAGCGAATTCGGGACGGACTGCTTCGAGGCAGTGCGGGGCAATGCCGTCGATGCTCAGTTTCATGTAAGCGCCGGGTGCCAGCGCATCGGTGTCGATGTCGGCACCGAGTTTCCAGACGCGATGGGTACTGATGCCACTGCTGATGTGATTGCTCATACGATCATCCCGCGTGGGTCCGTGATCCGTCCGCGCAGGGCTGATGCCGCCACCGTGTACGGCGAGGCCAGATAGACCTGCGCGGTGGCCGATCCCATCCGTCCCTTGAAATTGCGGGCAGTGGTGGCGATGACGGTCGCGCCTTCCGGGATCGATCCGCCGTAACCGGAACAGGCACCGCAAGTGGTCGGCAGCACGTCGGCACCGGCGTCACGCAGCACCTGCATGATGCCTTCCTGTTCGGCGATCTCCTGATCATGCTGGCTGGCCGGCGCGACCATCAGGCGCACGCCCGTCGCCACATGCTGGCCCCGAAAAATCTGTGCGGCGGCACGCAAGTCATCGAGCTTGGCACCGGTGCAGGCACCGATGTAGGCGATATCAATGTCGATCTCGGCAAAGGTCGCGACCCCGGCGGTATTGGCCGGACTGTGCGGTGCGGCCACTTGCGGTGCCAGCGTGGCGGCATCGTAGGAATGGGTGATGACGTCGGCATCGGCGTCGGTGTGCCACTCGGCCGGGTCCGGCATCTCGCTCTCGGGCACCCCGGCCTGCGCCAGCCATGCCATCGTGGTGGCATCGGGTGCGATCAGGCCGACCTGGGCACCCATCTCTGCGCTCATGTTCGACAGG
>CANFED010000354.1 GCA_947445995.1 Oxalobacteraceae bacterium
GAGAACGCTGCCAATATCGTGCTGCTCAAGGTCGAAGAAAACATCCCCGTGCAAGAACAGTTGCGACGCGATGCGGGGACGTTGGAGCAGTCTTGGGCTCAAGCGGCGAATGATGCAGCCAACGATGCAGCCAACGATGCAGCCAATGACGCGGCTCGTGAAGCTCCCGACGCGGCTGCTCAAAACAGGCAAGCCGAACTGGTCGCGTCGACTCGTCAATTTCTGGTGCAGGTGCAAACTGGTTGTGGCGGTACCCGCATGGCGCTGTCGGACATCATGATGGCGCAGGATTTTCAGGATTTGACCGGACAGCTGATCAAGAAGGTCGTCACGCTGATGGAGCGTACCGAAAACGATTTGCTCAAGCTGCTCATCGATGCGGCACCACCGGGCACGGTGATCCAGGTGCAGCGTGTCGAAGAGACCGCCGGACCGGGTGCGCCAGGCAGCACCGCGCTGGACCAGTCCAGCGTCGATGACTTGCTGGCTGACCTCGGTTTCTGAGCGACGTACCGGTATTTTTTTGTACGCGCTGGCTTTAATGATTGACTGCGCAGATCGCGCTTCGTTTGCCAAGGATTCCATGATTGCATTTCGCACCGTGTTGCTAATGGCTATAGCAACCCTTTTTGCAGTGGCAGCGTCGGCCCCGGCCCAGGCTGCTGCGGCTGCTGCTCCAGACCGTTTGCAGCGCGTGCTCAATGCCGGCGAGTTACGTGTCTGCGTGTGGCCGGAGTATTACGGCATTACCTATCGCAATCCCAAGACCGGCCAGCTCAGCGGGATCGACATCGACATCGCCACCGCGCTGGGCAAGGAGCTGGGCGTGCGGGTGCGCTTTGTTGACAGTTCGTTCGGTGTGCTGGTCGACAAGCTGGTCACCGATCAGTGCGACATCGCGATGCATGCAGTTGGTATCACGCCATCCCGCAGCGCCCAGCTGGTATTTACGCAGCCGTATTTGCGCAGCGATATCTACGCCGTCACTGCTGTTAACAACAAGGCGATCGGCAGCTGGGCGGATCTCGATCAACCCGGCCGCGTGATCGCTGTGCAGGCGGGAACAGTGATGGAACCGATCATGAAGCGTGCATTGCGCCAGGCCACGCTGCTAGTCGTCAAGCCGCCGATGTCGCGTGAAAATGAAGTCGAGTCCGGTCGTGTCGATGCGTTCATGACCGACTTCCCGTACAGCCAGCGCATGCTCGACCTGACCAACTGGGCCCGCGTGATTGCCTCGCCGCAGCCTTTTCATCAGACCGATTATGCGTATGCGCTGGCACCGGGCGACCCGTCGCTGCTGGCGCGAGTTGATCGCTTCATGCAAGTCATTCGTGCCGACAAGCGCCTGCTGCAGTTCGCTCGCAAATACCGGCTCGACGCGATCCTGCTTGCCGATGGCGAGCGGCGTGAGCCAGTCGTGTCAGGGAACTGAGCGACGATGCATTCAACGTTTCATCAAAGTACGTGGCTGAGAAAAATCCTGCCGGGCTGGAATGCGCGTTACTTTTTCATGAGTTCGGGCGTGCTGTTTGCCTGCCTTATCCTGTTGGGTATGGCCGTGTTTGCACGCCATGCGCGCGAACAGGCGCTGGAAGCCGAAGCCGAGCATGGCCGGCTCTACACCAGTGCGCTCGAAAATCACGTTTCCGAAACACTGACAGCGATCGATAGCGCACTCTGGGCGCTGGCACTGTCGATCGACCAGCAAGACCTCGCTGCCAGTGCGGTCCAGACCACGGCACTGATCGACGCGGCCCTGCACAGTTCGACCCGGCTACGATCGATCTCGGTACTGGACCCGGCCGGCAAGGTGCTGTTCAGTTCGAATCCCTTGCTGGCAGGACGTCAGCTCGATCTCCGGCAGCTCGGTTTCAATGGCCAGGGCGGTGACACGATGATGCCCGGACGGCCGCAATTCGTGCGTGACTTCAATGAGATCAGCGCGTTGCCCGGTTCCATCACCGGCCGCGACCAAAGTTACGTGATTCCGTTCGTGCGCAATGCCTCGGTGCATGGCCGGCCAGTGACGTTGCTGGTGTCGGTCAATCCGGGCGCGCTGTTTCCGCATTATCGGTCGGTGCTGGGTTCCGAAGTCAGCAGTGCGACGCTGTTCGATTACCAGGGCAATGTGCTGGCCGGGACCGGGACGGGCGGTCTTGATGTCAACAAGAACTATGCCCGCCTGCCGCTGTTCGCTGATCTGGCGCGCAACATCGAACATGGCCAGTTCCGTCATCTCCCTGAGGGAGTGGCGCGTGACGAGGATGCCTTTATTTTTAATTTTCAGACCGCACGCAAATTTCCGGTAGTGGCAATGGTCGGCATGTCCGAGGCGCATGCGATGCAGCGCTGGTCGGCCGGTGCCGGCAACCTCAATTTGCTGGGCGCATTGATTGCCGCTGTGGTGCTGCTCTACACCGCGGTGTTGTGGCAGGTGATGCGCCATCGTGAAGAGGTGGAAGCCGAACTCAAGAAAGCCAAAGTCGCAGCCGAGCAAGCCAATGCCGCGCGAGGGGCGTTTCTGTCCACCGTCAGCCACGAAATCCGCACGCCAATGAATGCAGTCATCGGAATGGCGGGCCTGTTGCGTGAAACGCCGCTCGATGCGCAACAGGAAGAGTTCACCGCAGCGATCGAGTCGTCGGCGGAAGCCCTGATGGTCATCATTGACGAGATCCTCGATTTTTCACGCATCGATGCCGGCAAGATGTCAATCGAGGCGGTCCATTGTCACTTGCTGCCGCTGGTCGAGGGCAGTGTCGACGTGCTGGCGTTGAAGGCCCGCGAAAAGGGTTTGCGTCTGCTGTGCTTCGTCGAACCGGGTCTGCCCAACACGGTACTGGTCGATGCCGGACGCTTGCGTCAGGTGTTGCTCAATCTGATAGGGAATGCGGTCAAGTTCACGCCATCCGGTGAGGTCCGGGTCCGCGTGCGGCAGGTCAATCGGCAGCAGGATATCTGCACGGTGCGGTTTGAGATCGGCGATACCGGCATCGGTATTGCTGCGCCGGTCGTTGCCGGGTTGTTCATGCCGTTTGTTCAGGCCGATGGTTCGGTGACACGCAAATATGGCGGTACCGGTTTGGGCCTGTCGATCTGCAAGCGCCTGGTGGAATTGATGGGCGGGCATATTGGGGTTGACAGCAAGCCCGGTGTCGGCTCGACGTTCTGGTTCGAATTGCCGATGACCGTGCTGGCCGGCAGTGTCGCGCAGGCGATCTCACCAGAGCGTGCCGGTATCGCCGTGCTGGTGGTTCAGCCGCACCGGATTCAGGCCCGCATCCTGCGCACCTACATCAAGTCCTGGGGCATGCAGGTGCAGGTGGTCGATACCGCCGTGCACGCGCTAGCCCAACAGCAACGTCATTTCGCCGGCAGTCTCAAGCAAGTGGTGCTGATCGATTCGACGGTGCCGGACATGGCGGCAGAAACACTGCGCAGGGCACTGGCCGAGCTGGCACCGGAGAGCCGCTTCGTCTTGCTGGCGGACAGCAATGCGGCGCATGGCGAGGCCAGCGCGCTCGGCTTCCATGCCAGCCTGCAGCAACCGCTGCGCCAGTCGACGCTGTTCGATGCCCTCAGTAATGCGCTGGAGCGGCGTCACGCCGAAGTGCCGGTCGACGTGGACCGGCGCGCAGTACCCGCGCCCGTCGAAGTGGTACCGTCACTGGGAAATCAGCGTCTGCTCTTGCTGGTCGAAGACAATCTGATTAACCAGAAGCTCGCGGTACATCAGCTCAACCAGATGGGCTTTAAGGTCGACGTCGCCGCCAACGGGTGTGAAGCGCTTGATGCGCTCGCGACAGTGTCCTATGCACTGGTGCTGATGGATTGCCAGATGCCGCTGATGGACGGGTTTGAAGCGACCCGCCGTATCCGCCAGACCGAGCAAGCCGCGGGTGGTCACATTCAGATCGTCGCGATGACGGCCAACGCAATGCAGGGCGATCGCGAACGCTGTCTGGAAGCGGGCATGGATGATTATCTGTCCAAGCCGATCCGGCGCGAGCTGCTTGCCGAGATGCTGGCCCA
>CANFED010000355.1 GCA_947445995.1 Oxalobacteraceae bacterium
CCGATCAGGTTGTTACCCAAACATTCCTGCGGGCATGATTTTAACAAATCTTTGCAGCTAGTGCGATTTGTTTTATTCGTTATAAGTAAAATTATCGCAATAAATTTGAGTCCTATCTGTCTTTTAAAAATCGATAAAAAATCAATTTTCAAGAAAAACCGTTAGTTAGATACCAGTTAAGCCAAAAATATTTCTACGCAGAACTACCTTTATCGCATAGCATGCAACCGGAATTACCAATTATTCACGATAAAAATATATTTAAGAAAAATGTGTCGCATTAAGACTTAATTTTAATTTTTGCTGATAAACTTATTTTCAACATTTTATGATGGTTAGACGTCTGAAATGGACGGAAGATATACGCTGTTCGCGCGTTCATCCGCGTCTTTGTGCTCCTTCAGCCCGTCGCGGCTGCCAGGTTAAGTAGGTCAATTCATTTAAAAGGAGCGCACGATGGCGCTTGTCAAAAAGTTTTCCTCCGCAACGATTGCCACTGGAGCCGAGAGCACCAAGGGCTCCACCGCTTCCAATCGCGACGCCGAAGCGCAGCGTAAAAAAGCCCGCACACTTGCCAAGCAGCAGCAAGCCGCCGAACGAATTGCCGCCGCAACCGCCCAACTGTCATCGGGCATCAACGAAGCCTCTTCCGCGGCAGAATTATTGAAGCGAGCAGCTGACCAGATCGCCACCGGCGCAGAAGAAGCTTCCGGCGCAGCACAGGAATCCCTCGCCGCGTTGCAGCAAGTCGAAGGCGCAATTGCCCGCCAATTACAGAACGCCGATATCAGCCAGACCAAGGCCGAGGCAGTGCAAACGCTGGTGTCGCAGATCAACGGTGAAGTCACGGCGCTGATTGCCAACATCAGCGTCGCCGCCGACCGTCAGGGCGCATCGGTCACGATGGTCGTCGAACTAGAAAAACAGGCCGCCAACATTGGCGACATCGTCAAGGCCGTCGCCCGCATTGCCGATCAGACCAATTTATTGGCGCTGAACGCCGCCATCGAAGCGGCCCGCGCCGGCCAGCACGGCAAGGGCTTTGCGGTAGTGGCCGATGAAGTACGCACGCTGGCCGAAACCTCCGAAAAAAGTGCCAAGCAAATTCAGGATCTGGTCGGGCAAATCCAGCAGGAAGTCAAAGTCATCGCCGACGGTATGGGTTCTTCGGTCGAACGTGTATTAAGCGAAGTCGAAAACGGCAAGCGCATTACCGAACAACTCGAGCAGATCCGTATTGACTCCATCGAGATCGTCAGCGGCATCCGTGAAATCGCCACTGGCGCTCTGCAATCAACCAACGCGGCCAAGCAATCACTGAAGGGCTCCGAAGACATCGCTGCTGCTGCCGAAGAACAATCGGCCGCCGCCGAAGAAGGCGCCAAAACCGTGGCGCAACAGAGCCAGGCACTGACCGAATGCGAACAGACTTCGCAAACCCTGGCCGAACTGGCCGAAGACCTGAAGAACTCGACCGATGTGGCCAAGAGCGCCGAAGAAGTCGCTGCCGCTGCCGAACAACTGTCATCGGCCGTGCAGGAAATCAGCCAGTCCGGCACGCAAATCATGGCCGCACTCGACCAGATTTTGAAAGGTGCGCAAGTGCAATCGGCCGGTACCGAAGAAGTCGCTGCCGCGATTTCGCAAATCGAAAAAGGCGTCGAGGTCGCTCAAGTTCGTGGCAAAGCCAGCGGCGAAAAAGTCGTCGCCATCAAGAGTCTGCTCGACGTCAACAAGACCAGCATCGATGGCTTGATCACCGGCATCTCGTCGTCGGTCGATGCCTCACGCGGTAGTCTCAAGCAGATCAAAGAACTCGAACTGGTTTCGCGCCGGATCGACAAGATCGTCGATGCCATCACCACCGTCTCGATCCAGACCAACATGTTGGCTGTCAATGGTTCGATCGAAGCGGCCCGTGCCGGTGAATTCGGCAAAGGCTTTGTGGTGGTCGCCACCGACATCCGCAACCTGGCGCACGATTCGGCCGAAAACGCCGACCGCATCAAGGATCTGGTGCGCGCGGTGCAGGATCAGATCGGCATCGTTGGTCGTGACCTCGACGAAATCATGGCAACCGCTTCTGGTGCCGCCGACAAGGCCAAGACAATTACCTCAAGCCTGATCTCGATCGAAACGGACATTCTCGCCGTTGATACCGGCACCCGTGAAATCCTGGTCGCCGCCAACGAAATCGCCAATGCGATCTCACAGGTAAAAACCGGCGTCGACCAGATTTCTGCCGCCGCGCAGCAAGCCGACAAGGCGGCCAGCGAAGCTGCCACGGTGGCCCAGCAGCAATCGAAAGCGGCTGAACAACTGTCATCTGCAGTCGAGGAAATTGCCTCGCTGGCTGACGAACTTCAAAGCGCCTGACGGAGACCGTGATGACCGCTGAAAAGAACGATTCCAACGCGGTTGCTTTGCAGGAAGCGACCAGAGCCGAAGTCGAAGCCACCTCGGATATCCGTCAGTTCGTCACCTTCATTGTCGGCGACGAAGTCTTTGCCGTCGATATGGCCCCGGTACAGGAAATCATCCGCGTGCCGGACGTCGTCAAGGTGCCGCTGGCACCGCGTACGCTGGACGGGCTGGCCAACCTGCGTGGCAAGGTCCTGCCCATCATCAGTCTGCGTCGCATCTTCGGATTTGACGAGCGCGTCGCCGATGATGCCAGCCGCGCCGTCGTGATTGACCAGGGGCGCCAGCCACTGGGCTTCGTGGTGGACCGGGTGGTCAGCGTAGTCGGCGTTGATCCACGCCATATTGAAGGAACGGCCGCCATCAGTTCGACGGTCAACACCGAACTGGTGTCGGGTCTGCTCAAGGATGTCGGCGGCTATCCGATGATCATGGTGCTCGATTTTGCCAAGCTGATCGCCGCTGAATTCGCCGACATTGCCGTCAAAGCCAGCAACCACACCGAGATCGCCACGCAGGCGGTGCAGCGCTCGGACGCGCAGCAGGACAAAATTAATGACGAATTGCATCTGGTCAATTTTGAGGTCGCAGACCAGGAGTACGCGATCGTCATCGACGATGTCCAAGAGATCGTTCAGGTGCCGGAGCTGATCGTTCACGTCCCGCATTCGGAATCGCATGTGCTCGGCGTGATGACCTTGCGCAACCGCCTGTTGCCGTTGGTGTCACTACGACGCATGTTCGGTTTGCCGACCCGCGACGCTGACGAAAACAGCCGCATCGTGGTCGTCTCGCTAGGCGCGGCCTCGGTTGGTGTGGTCATGGATAGCGTCAACGAAGTGCTGCGCGTGGCACGTACTGATGTCGATCCGATGCCGGCCATGTTATCGAAGGAAGGCAACCTGTCGGACATCTCGCAGATTTGCCGACTCGACAGCGGCAAGCGTCTGGTATCGATTCTTTCGGTGGGCAACATGTTTCGCCACGCCGCCATCAAGGAAGCACTCACTACGGTAGACAACATGGCAGATCAGCAGGAACAGGAAGGGTCATCCATGAGCACCAAGCGCAGCGACGACGATCGTAGCGATGACGAGGAACAGGTCGTTGTCTTCGTATTGGGCAAAGAAGAGTTCGGCGTGCCGATCGACAGCGTGCAGGAAATCGTGCGCGTCGCCGAAGCCATGACACGCGTACCAAAAGCGCCGCCTGCCGTCGAAGGCGTCATCAACCTGCGCGGCGCGGTGTTACCGGTGATGGACTTGCGCCGTCGGCTCGGTCTGGAGCAGATCGAACGCAGCGATCGCCAGCGCATCATGGTGTTTCTCATCGATGGCGTGCGCACCGGCTTTATTGTCGACTCGGTGGTCGAAGTCCTCAAGGTCCACAAGACCACCATCGAGGCCGCACCTCACCTGTCCGGTGAACAGTCGATGCTACTGGCGCGCATGGCCAACCTCGAAAAGCAGAAGCGCATGGTGCAACTGCTCGATCCGACTTATCTCATCGAAAAGCAGGAACTGCAGGCACTGGCAGAACTGGCAGCCGCGTAAATCACCACGGAGTAGATGGATGATCAAATTGCTTATCGTCGATGATTCGGCCCTGATGC
>CANFED010000356.1 GCA_947445995.1 Oxalobacteraceae bacterium
AGCAACTGGATTGTCGGTGTGATGTTCATCGATCTCGACCATTTCAAGAGCGTCAACGATACGCTCGGCCATGCCGCCGGCGACACCTTGCTGCAGCAAGCCAGCCGGCGCATCGTTGATAGCCTGCGCGCCAATGACACGGTCGGCCGCCTCGGCGGCGACGAGTTTGGCGTGTTCCTGCCCGAAGTGGCGTCGCAACAGGATACCGCCATGCTGGCGGTCAAAATTACGCAGGCCCTGTCCGCACCCTTCCTGCTCGGCGGTGCTGAAGTTTTCATCACGCCCAGCATCGGCATCACGCTCTATCCGCTCGACGGCAATACCGCTGAGGTGTTGATCTCCAGTGCGGATACGGCGATGTATCGCGCCAAGGAACTCGGTCGCAACAGCCATCAGTTTTTTACCCCGCACATGAGCGCACTGATGAGCGCACATGCCCGTCTGGAAAACGGTTTGCGCAAGGCGCTGAAGCGCCAGGAACTGTCGCTGCACTATCAGCCGCAGGTCGACATGGCCAGCGGTCGCATCATCGGTGTCGAAGCCTTGCTGCGCTGGCACCATCCGGAGATGGGGACGATCTCACCGGCACAGTTCATCCCGATTGCCGAAGAAACCGGCCTGATCATCCCGATCGGTGCCTGGGTGCTGCAAGTCGCCTGCGCCCAGAACAAGGCGTGGCAAGACGCCGGCATCGCTCCCATCGTGATGGCCGTCAACCTGTCGGCGCGCCAGTTCAAGCACAACGATGTCGTGGCGCTGGTGCGCGACGTGCTGCAGGACACCGGGATGGAGGGCAAGTATCTTGAACTGGAGGTGACAGAAGGCATCGTGATGGACAACACGGAAGCGCTGATCGCGACGATGGCGTCGCTCAAGGACATCGGCGTACGCCTGTCACTCGATGATTTCGGCACCGGCTATTCGAATCTGGCTTATCTGAAACGTTTTCCGCTCGACACGATCAAGATCGATCGCTCGTTCATCAACGGCATCGGCCAGGGCGACGATGCCGTCATCGCTGCCACCGTGATCACGCTGGGTCACCACCTGAAACTGAAGGTCATTGCCGAGGGTATCGAAACCGAGGCCCAGTTCGGCGTGCTGCAACAACTCGGTTGCGACCACATGCAGGGTTATCTGTTTAGCCGACCGCTAGCCACCGAAGCGGTCACGGCATTGCTGTGGCAAGACCAGCCGGAATAACCCGCAGGCAAAAACCTGCGGTACACTGCGCCGCATGAGAGCGACTTTCCACACCCTGCTGATCTGGCTGATGCTGCTGGCAATTCCCGTCCAGGGTTTTGCATCGGCCACGATGCTCATGTGTGCGCCCGTTGCAAACAGCGCCAGCGTCGGGCCGCACGACCATGCAGCCATGCTGACGGCGCAGTCCGTTGACGAGCCGGCCACCTCCGGCCATCACACGGCGGCCAAATGCAGTGCCTGCGCAGCGTTCTGTCTTGGGGTCGCGATGATGTCCTCGACCCCGACCGTGCTGCCGCTACTCGACTTGCCTTCCAGCCACACTGCCGCATCGACGCCGCTACTCGCGTCAGTCACTCCCGCCCATCCCGAACGTCCCCCGCAAATCTCCCTCGCCTGATCCCGATTGGTCCCTGCCCGCACAGCGGACAGGCCTTCTCTTTCTGACACCCGAGGTTTTTCATGAAACACCCCATTGCCTGCGCGATTGCGATCCTGCTGCTGGGCGGCTGCGCCAGTTTTTCGCCGGACGGCGGTTTTGATACCGTCACCACAGCCACCCGCGAGCGGCTCGGCAAGGACACGCGCATCGTCCGCAACGAGGCCGACATGGCCGCGCTGGCCGCCACCATTGCGCCGTTGCTAAACACACCGCTGTCCGCTGACAGCGCTGTGCAAGTGGCGCTGCTCAACAACCGCAGCCTGCAAGCAACCTACCAGCGCCTTGGCCTGGCCGAAGCCGATCTGGTGCAGGCCGGTCGCCTGCAAAATCCGCGCTTCGGCTTCAAGCGCACCCACGAAGGCAGCGACGTCCTGATCGATCGCAGCCTGACCATCAACCTGGTCAACTTGCTGACCGCGCCACTGGCCACCCGCATCGAAAGCCGTCGCTTCGCACAGACCCGCTTGCAAGTTGCCGATGCCGCCTTGAAAGTTGCCGCCGACACACGCCGCGCTTATTACGATGCGCTCGGCGCGGTACAGCAACGGACCTATGCACGGCAAGTCAGTGACGCCGCCGAAGCCGGTGCCGAACTCGGTGTGCGCATGGCCAAGGCCGGCAACTGGAGCGCGCTCGACATGGCACGCGAACAAAGCTTCCATGCCGATGCCATTACCCGTGTCGGCGTGGCCGACAAAGACGTTCTGGTGACCCGCGAAAAACTGGTGCGCCTGCTTGGTCTCAATAATGCCGATGCCTTCACGCTACCCGAGCGCTTGCCTGACTTGCCGGCGAACGCCATCGAGCTCAAGCAAGTTGATCAGATCGCCCTGCGCGAACGGCTCGATATCGAGGCCGGCAAACTGGCGCTGCAAGCCACCGCCGCATCACTGAACCTGACCCGCAGCACGCGCTTCGTCAATGCGCTCGAACTCGGTGGCGTACGCAATTCGGCCAGTGGCAAGCCACCCGAAACCGGCTACGAGCTGAGCCTCGAAATTCCGCTGTTCGATTGGGGCACCGCACGCGTCGCGCGGGCCGAATCGACCTATATGCAAGGCGTTCACCAGTTGGCCGACACGGCGATCACGGCCCGCAGCGAAGCACGGGAAAGCTATGGCAATTACCGCGTCTCGTACCAGCTGGCGCGCCATTATCGTGACGAGGTGATGCCGCTACGCAAACGGATTTCCGACGAAACCATGCTGCGCTACAACGGCATGCTGGTCAGCGTTTTCGAACTGCTGGCCGATTCCCGCGAGCAGGCCAGCGCCGCGCACGATTACATCGCCGCACTGAAAAATTTCTGGATCGCCGACAGCGATCTGCAAGCCGCACTCGGCGGACGCTTGCCGTCCGCTACGCCGTTGGCCACACCATCGGCTACTGAAGGAGAAAAAAAATGAACTCACGTCGCAACTTCCTCTCGGGCAGTGTCGCCACGATGCTTGGTGCCGCCCTCGTCACCAAGGCCGGTGCCGCCAGTTTGCCGGAAGCACCACTGCAAGCCAGCGCCGCCACCATGCCGCCACTGATGCCGCCGAACGGCCGGCCGTACAACCCGGTCGTCACGCTCAATGGCTGGACGCTGCCCTGGCGCATGAAAGACAACGTCAAGGAATTCCATCTGGTGGCCGAACCGGTGGTACGCGAAATCGCGCCCGGCATGACGGCCAACCTGTGGGGTTACAACGGCCAGAGTCCGGGCCCGACCATCGAAGTTGTCGAGGGCGACCGGGTGCGTATTTTCGTCACCAACAAGCTGCCCGAACACACCAGCATCCACTGGCACGGACAGGAACTGCCCAATGGCATGGATGGCGTGACCGGCCTGACCCAGCCCGGCATTGCACCGGGCAAGACCTTCGTCTACGAATTTATCGCGCGCCGTGCCGGTACCTTCATGTACCACCCGCATGCCGATGAAATGGTGCAGATGGCGATGGGCATGATGGGCGCGTGGATCACGCATCCGAAAGACCCGTCGCTGCACAGAGTCGATCGCGACTTCGTGTTCCTGCTGAACGCGTACGATATCGCGCCCGGCGCGCGCGTCCCGAAGGTCAACACGATGCTCGACTTCAATCTGTGGACCTTCAACAGCCGCGCCTTTCCCGGCATCGATCCGCTGGTCGTGCGCCAGGGCGACCGGGTCCGCATCCGCGCCGGCAACCTGACGATGACTAACCATCCTCTCCACCTGCACGGCCACTCGTTCGAAGTCACCGGCACCGATGGCGGCTGGGTACCGAAGACGGCACGCTGGCCGGAAGTCACCACCGATGTCGCGGTCGGCCAGATGCGCGCCATCGAATTCATTGCCGAGCATCCGGGCGACTGGGCCCTGCATTGCCACAAATCGC
>CANFED010000357.1 GCA_947445995.1 Oxalobacteraceae bacterium
GCCTTGATGCCGGCCAGCGGCAAGGTGCCGTGGGTCGGTTTGTAGCCGACGATGCCGCAATACGCGGCCGGCCGCACGATGGATCCGGCGGTCTGCGAGCCGAAGGCCAGCGGCACCATGCCGGCGGCGACGGCGGCGGCCGAACCGCTCGACGAGCCGCCCGGTGTGTGCGGTTGATCGACGGGTGCGCGCGGATTGCAGGTCGGTCCCGGTGTGAAGGTGGCGAATTCGGTGGTGACGGTCTTGCCCATCACGATGGCCCCTTCGGCGCGACTGAGCGCGACCACGGCTGCATCGGTGCGCGGACGATGGCCGGCGTAAATCGGCGAGCCATAAGTGCTCGGCATGTCAGCCGTATCCATCAGGTCCTTGACCCCGATCGGCAAGCCATGCAGCGCACCGCTGGCGCTGCCGGCATCGCAGGCACGGGCTTGCGCGAGGGCGAGCGCCGGATCAAAAAATTCCCAGGCATGGATGCGCGTGTCATTGGCAAGAATGCGTTCGGTGTAAGCGCGGACTACGGCTTCGGCGCTGATCTCGCGCTCACTAATGCGGCGGACCATTTCGCTGGCAGGCAGGGCAAGTATGTCGTTCATCGGATCTCCTTGTTAGCCGAAATACGCGGCGCGCACTTCGTCATTGCCGGCCAGTTCGGCGGCCGTTCCCTGCGCCACCACGCGACCTTGCGACAGCACGTATCCGTGGTGGGCAATGGCCAGCGTCTGGCGCGCATTCTGTTCGACCAGCAGCACCGTGATGCCGAGCGTGTTGATCTGCTTGATGACGTTGAAGTTCTCTTGCACGAATAGCGGCGACAAGCCCAGCGACGGCTCGTCGATGATCAGCAGCGTCGGCTCGGCCATCAACCCGCGACCGATAGAGACCATCGCCTGTTCACCGCCGGACATGGTGCCGGCCAGTTGCGCGGCGCGTTCCTTGAGACGCGGGAAAATGGCGTAGACGCGTGCCAGCCGGTCGCGCACCTTGGCCGCGTTAGTTTCGAGGTACGCACCCAGCGCCAGGTTTTCGGCCACGCTCATGCGCGGAAATACCTTGCGGCCTTCCGGGATGCAGGCGATGCCGCTGGCGATGATCTTGTGGGTTTTTTCACCGGCCAGGTTGCGACCCTGCCAGTGGATGTCACCCTGGCGTGGCGGTGTCAGGCCGAGGATGGCACGGATCAGCGTACTCTTGCCGGCACCGTTGGCACCGAGGATGCAGGTGATTTTTCCGGGGGCGACGTCGATGCTCACATCGTGCAGCACATTGATCTTGTCGTAGCCGGTCGTGACGCCGCGCACGGTCAAGGCAGTTGGTGTGGTCATGCGGTTTCCTCCCCGAGGTAAGCAGTCTGGACAGCCGGATCAGCGGTGATTTCCGCGTAGCTGCCTTCGGCGATTTTCTTGCCGTAGTTGAGGACCAGGCAGCGGTCGGTGATGCGCTTGATGACGTTCATCTGGTGTTCGATCAGCACCACCGACAGCCCCGGCAATTTGCCGCGTACCTGCAGGATGTCATCCATCAATGCATCGGTTTCATCATGGGTCATGCCGGCTGATGGCTCGTCGAGCAGCAGCAGGCGCGGCCGGCTGATCAGCGCGCGGCAGACTTCGATGCGACGCCGGTCAATCATCGAAAAAGTCTCAACGGGTTCGAACAGTTGCGCCACCAGCGGCGGACTGAAAATAGTGAGCAGCGCAGTGACCTTCTCGACATAGGCATCGTATTCGGCGCGAAAGGCCTTGCGCCGGAACAGGTTGAAAAGTAGCCCGCGGTTCATGTGCTGGTAATCGCCGATGACGATATTGTCGAACACCGTCAGCGGCAATGACAACCGCGAACGCTGGAAGGTACGTGCTACGCCGCTGCGGTAGATGTCTTGCGGCGACTGGCCAATGACTTCTGCACCATCGAGCAGGATGCTGCCGCCGCTGGCCTTGTACAGACCGGTCAGCACATTGAAAAACGTGGTCTTGCCGGAGCCGTTCGGTCCGAGCAGGCCGAGGATTTCGCCTTCGTTGATATGCAGGTTCAGATGATCGAGCGCGGTCAGACCACCGAAGCGCATCGTCAGGTCGGTCACGGTGATCATGCTTTGCCTCCGCGTTGAAAGAACAGCCGGGTCTTGCGTGGCAACAGGCCATCGGGGCGGAACAGCAGGATCGCAATCACCAGCACGCCGTAAAACAGATAACGGTACTCCTGGATGAACTGCAGTTTTTCCGGCAGCACCAGCACGATGATGGCAGCCGGGATCAGGCCGAGCGGATTGCCCAGGCCACCGAGGATCACGATCGACAGCATCAGCAGCGAGTCGGCAAAGGTGAAGTTGTTCGGCGCGATGAAGCCCATCAGCATCGCGTAGACGCTGCCGGCAATACCGGCGAAGAAGTTGCCCATCATGAAGGCAATCACTTTCCAGCGCGCGATATGCAGGCCGAAGGTGGCGGCGGCGGTTTCATCGGTACGCACCACGTCCATGCTCAGGCCGACCCACGAGCGCTCCAGCGCCTTGACCACCACGAACACGCCGGCGGCAATCGCCAGACTGAGCAGCGCATAACTGACGTAAAACGAGAAGTCGAGTCCGAACAGGGTAAAGCCGTCGTTGAAGGCCAGTCCGAACACCTGCATGCCTGGCACCTGCAAGCCTTGCGGGCCACCGAGTACATTGTTGACTTCGATGAAGGTCTTGAACAGCAGGCCGAAGGCGATCGTCACCAGCGCCGCGTAATGGCCACGCGTGCGCAGCACCGGCAGAATCAGCAACGAGCCTATCAGTGCGGCCATCAGGCCGGACAGCACGATGACGAGCAAGTGCGGTACGCCGGTGTGGGTCACCATCACCGCCGTGGTGTAACCGCCAATGCCGAAAAAAGCGGCACCGGCAAAATTGGCCACGCCGGAAAAGCCGAACTGCAGCGTCAGGCCCAGGCATGCCGTGGTGTAGAGCAGCACCGAGCAAATCATCAGCAGCACGAAGTGTTCGTTATAGAACACAGCGATCAGCGCGAGGATGCCACCGAGTGCCCACAGGCGTGCCAGGCCGGGACGACGGGCGGCCGATTGTTCGAGCTGCTGCGTGGCACCGGTGCGGCGTGACAGGATCGTCGCGATCACGGCAGTGAGCAGCAATGCGGCCACACCGAGCTGGGTTTCGGCATGCAGGAACAGCCACATGTAGACGGTGAGGGCGACGGCAGCGAGGGCCAGCACGATGGCCGGATTCTTGAAAGTGGAAGTAGGAGTCATCAGACGCGCTCGCTGGATTTCTCGGCGATCAGGCCGGTGGGTTTCCAGGCCATCAGGATGATGACGACCGCGAACGCGAAGACATCCTTGTAGGCACTGGCGACATTGGGAAACAACGCGGGCAGGGCGACGCTGCCGAATACCTGCAAGCCGGCGAACAGGAAGCCGCCGATGATCGCGCCGTAGATATTGCCTAGTCCGCCGAGGATGGCAGCGGCAAAACCGATCACGCCGAGCAGCAGGCCGACGCTGAAATTGATTTCGCTGTAGTACAAGCCGTTCATGACGCCGGCCAGGGCGGCAAGGCCGGAGCCGAGTGCGAAGGTCATCAGCACGACCGCTTCAAAGTTAATGCCCATCAGGCGCGCAGTTTCACCATCCTGTGCGACGGCGCGAATGGCCATGCCGAGGCGGGTGCGGGTGATCAGCACATGCACACCGGCGATCGCCGCGAGGCCGCTGATGAGCAGGATCAGGCTGTCGGCACGCAAGATGAAGCTGCCAAATTCCATCGACCCGGTCGGTAGCAATGCCGGAAACGGTTTTGGATTGGAGCCGTCCGGATAAAACAGCCGTACCGATTCGCGCAGCACGGTGCCCAGCATCAGGGTGGCCAGCAGCGTGTTCAGTGGTGGCGCTTTGTGCAGCGGCAAAATCAGGAAGCGCGCAATCGCTGCGCCCAGCAGACCGGTCACGCTGACGGCGCTGATGACGACTGCCGCCAGCTGTATCCACGGGGAGGTGATGCCGAGCGA
>CANFED010000358.1 GCA_947445995.1 Oxalobacteraceae bacterium
ACGCCGGTACGGTTGAGGATGGCAAGCTGACTGTCAGCCCGGTGCAGCGTCATCAACCGGTCGACCTGACGCGCGGCAGCCAGCGCCTCGGCGATCGCCAGCTGGGCCTCGGACCGGTTGTCATGCACGACCTCGATCGTGATCGTGGTGCCAAACGCCAGCTCGGCACCACTGACGCTGTGCAGTTGCACGCCGCCATTGGCACCCGAAGAATTGGCCAGCGCCAGCCCGAGACCGAGCCCGCCTGCCATGAATGTGCGCCTGTCCATCAGGTTTCCTTTATCGGTGCGACTTCGATCGGGATGATGCGCGCGCGCTTTTTTTCCATGATCAGCGGCGCGCATTTTTCGTCGCTTTCGTAGATCACGACACAGTCAAGACACTGAAAACATTCGTCGTACTGGATCGCCCCGCCCGGCTTGATGGCCTTGTATTCGCAACTGTGGCGACAGGTCTGGCAGGGCGTGCCGCACGCGGCGCGACGCGGCAGCCAGTTCAGCAGTCGGAAGCGTCCAAGCACGGCCAGCCCGGCACCGAACGGACACAGGTAGCGACAGAAAAATTTATAGCTGAACATCGATAGCACCAGCAGGCCGACCGCATACGCGACATACGGCCACGAGCGCACAAAGTTGAGCGTGATGGCGGTCTTGAACGGTTCAAGTTCGACCAGCTTGTCGGTCAGTGTCGCCGAAAAAAAAGCGCTGCCGAGTATCGCTGCGAGCAGTACGTACTTGAGCATTTTCAGGCGGCCATCAAGCAAAGGACGAATCATCAGTTGCGGAAATTTCAGCCACTGGCCGAGCTTGCCGGTGAACTCCTGCAGCGCACCGAACGGACACAGCCAGCCGCAAAAAGTACCGCGTCCCCACACCACCAGCGACACCAGCACGAAGGCCCACAAGCTCACGCTCATCGGGTCGTACAACAGGAATGCCAGGCTGCGTCCGGCCATCAGCGATTGCACGACGCTGGTCAGGTTGACGATCGATAACTGGCCTTGCGCGTACCAACCGATGAACCCCGTCGTGAAGACCAGAAAGCCGCGCCGGAACCAGACGAACCGGCGTTCATGCGCGACCAGTTTTTTCTGCAGTACCAGCGCCACCGACAGCAGCGTCAGCGCCACGCCCAGCACTGCCAGCTCCCACCAGCGCAGCCACCAGATTGCGCGCCAGGTCTTGTTGTCCGGTTCGGCGGCAACGTAAAACTCCGCTGGCAGAGCGACCGAAAAACGTAAATCACGGCTGATTTTTTCGGGATAGAGAATGCCTTTGCTGCGCGTCACATGCAGGAAAAACTCAAGAGGCAGCGACGGGTCCAGACCCGACTGGCTGATCACGCGAAAAATCTTGAAGCCATTGTCGGGCACGCCAGCGACCTTGATGTCGAGATCCAGATCGCGGATTTCGATCGGCAGCGTGCCCTGCTTGAGTGCCAACCGGTCCGGCACCGCGCCGCGCGTGAAGTCATCGCCGACCACGCCGTAGCGTCCGTTTGATACCAGCATGATCGCGTGGTCGCCCGGCTCCAGCCGCGCACTGAGCTTGGCCCAGCCATCAGCGCCGAGCAGGTTGCGGCCGATCGCCGGGACCGAGACGTAGCTCGCTTCCATGTTGACGAAAGGTGCATCCGGCTGCGCCAGCGCCACGGCATCGAGCCCTGCGCCGTTGGTGCCGGCGAAGAGTGCTTCGACGTCGCGGTTGAGCTTGATCACCGGCTGGATCAAGCCGCGCTGACGGAGCGCTGCGGGACTGATCACGATCCCGGTATCCGGCCGGATGCGGGCAATCAGATCGGGATCACGGCCCTCGGCAAAACCGAGTTTTTTGCGGGCGACTTTGAGCGCAGCCGACAACGCACTCTGATTGAGGATACGCACCGATGCGGTCGCTTTCGAGACGCCATCGATGTAGACATTGGCCGCCTCCTTGGTCGAACGACTCATGTTGCCAGTGCTGATCTTGATACTCTGCTTGAGCGAAATGCCCTGGTACTGGCTGACGAACTTGAACAGCGGGGCTTCACCAAGACCATCAAGAAACACCGGTTCGTGATGCGACAACACCTTGACATCGACGAAGGTACCGAGCGGATCGAGCGCGATCAGCAGGTTCATCGGCACGCCCGAAAAACCCGGAATAGGCGCGAAGTCGACCGACTCGAACACGTACGCGACCAGTTCGGTCGAGGTCATGTTTTTTTTAAAAACGGGCCAGACCGGCAAGTCAGGGTCCTTGTCGCCGACCAGATATGGCGGCGGAAAATGGCGTACCAGTTCGGCCTGCGTCATCGTGCCGGCGCTGGCGGGCAGCGTGGCAAAGCCAACGAAAAAGACGAACAATAGTCGCAACATCAGGAAGTTTTTTTTCATCGGTCCGGCAATCAACAATGGAAAAAACGCCGCGTGCACAGGCACGCAGCGCAAGACCTGCAGGAGACTCTTTAGAAGAACAGGATGCCGCCGAATGATGCGCCGTTCATGCGTGCGGTGGACCCGTTAAATCCTTTCGAGCGGGTCTGGCCCAGCTCGGCGGCCAGCGTGATCGACGGCGTGATCGCAAAATACACGCCGCCAGTGACGTTGCTGTTCGACTCAAGCCCGCCGGTTCCGGTGGTGTTGTCCTTGTTCTTGCTCAGTCCATAGTTCAGACCGAGTTTGATCTTGTCGGTGGCTTTGTAGGTGCCCTGCACAAAGTAATTGATCGACTTGCTGTCGCCCTGATCGCCATCGGAAACAATGCCCAGGCCGGTACCGCTCTGGACGTTTGCCAGCACGCCGAACGGGCCGCTGTTGTAAGACCCGCCGAGTTCGACGCCGCGCATCGTGAAGTCAGGATGGGCAATCGTGGTGCCGTCAAATTTCTGACCCTTGGCTCCCAGCCAGGCTTTTACGCCGCCCTGCGCGAGACTCACCTGTCCCTGGACTTGCGGGGTCGAGCCGGAATCGTAACCGGTACCGAGCGGACCGTTGGTGACCGGACTGACCAGTGCCACATCGACCTTGACGCCATTCGACACCGGCGACGAATACGCCATCTGGCCGTAGGTACCGAGGTAGGAATAACCGGCCCCGATATGGCCCAGCGTGACGCGGTTTGATTGGGTCGCACGGACCGGTGCGCCGGCACCGATCAGAGTCATGTCATTGAGGATGGCGGAGGCACCGAAGATGCCGTAGTCGCGACCCAGCTTGATCGTGCCCATCTGCGCATTGCCGAAGCTAAAAAAACCCTGACGCACATCGACGTTGCTGTTATTGCCGACGGCACTGTCGCTTGCCGTGGCCGTCATGATGCCGATTGTCGCGGCGACATCGTACTCGCCCTGCTTCGATTTCACGCTGGTGATCAGGCCGCTGGGCAGCAGGCCATTGCCGATCGTGGTGCGGTCATTTTTGCCGCCGCAACCGAGCGCCCTGCCACCCAGCGCCAGGCCGCCGACCGCATCGCCGGAACACGACACCTGCGTGTAATAGGCACTGACGATACCGCCCACTGACACGGTCCAGTCGCCGGCCTTCATGTCCACCGCCTGTGCCGATGATGCGCCAGCCAATGCCGCGACTGTCATGACGAATAATTTTTTCATAGTGTCCCCTCCGGTGTTTTGATGTGATGTTGTTTGCTTCGTCGAGCAATTGCTGACTTGTTCAATAGCGCAAATCGCGTGCCAGTCGTGATCTGGTGCTGGCATCGTGTTTGTGGTGGATAGCGTCGGTCGGCGTTGTGATAAATCGGATCACCTGTGACAGGGATGCGCTTTTTTTGAGCACGCGGTTGGGGGTGGTGCGGATGGGGCGATCGGTGCAATGCCCTTCGGTTATTGCACCCTATGAATTTTAGGCCGTAGGGTGGGCACGGCTCTTTGTGCCCACGCGCGCGAACCAGGAATGTCGACCAACACATGCTTCGGCGGTTCATTCGCGTGGGCACGATGACCCCGTGCCCACCCTACGGCCCGCTTCAAC
>CANFED010000359.1 GCA_947445995.1 Oxalobacteraceae bacterium
AGCGCCGGATGATTTTGCCAGTAGGTGATCAGGCTTTTGAGCACGTCGGGACGGCGCAGCATCGGACTATCTTCGACGGTCGCGCCGCCCAGCGTCGCGTGGTTGCCACCGCCGGTGCCGGTGTG
Organism: Oxalobacteraceae bacterium; assembly: GCA_947445995.1. GTDB lineage: Bacteria > Pseudomonadota > Gammaproteobacteria > Burkholderiales > Burkholderiaceae_D > Actimicrobium. The sequence goes on from CANFED010000359.1 coordinate 126, forward strand.
ACGGCCGTCGAGCATGAATTTTTCGGTGCCGAGCCTGCTTTGGCGCGCTTCGGCATACAGAATCGTGGTTTTGTGGACCAGTTCCTTCCAGCTTGATGACGGATCAATATTGACTTCGATGACACCGGGGTCCGGCGTGACGCTGAGCATCTTCACGCGCGGGTCACGCGGCGGTGTGTAACCTTCTAGCCAGAGTCGCATGTCGAGTGCGGCAGCGGTGTCTTCGACGATGGCCACCAGCGCCAGGTAGTCTTCGATACGTTTGACCGGCGGCATGAACACATGCAGACGCCCCGTGCGGACCTGCACGCATAGGGCAGTGTGGATCACCTCGCGTGGCAGCGGCTTGTCTTTCGGTTGCACCTTGTCCGTTGCGGAGTCCAGCACGGGCACCTTATCCAGATCGGCGCGCGCATCAAACGGATCGACATCGAATTCCGGCTCCATCTCGTCGGGCAATTCCCATGGCAAGGTGTCGAGCGGCAGACGCAGGCCGAGCGGTGATTCGCCACCGATCAGATACAGGTGTTCGCGCCTGAGCGGCCATTTGCTGGTCAGCCAGGCGGCAGTGCCAACGGTCAGCGCCTTGCCGCGCGGCTTGCGACCAGCCTGCTTGGCCGGTGCCAGCGGCAGCACGTAACCGACGATTTCACCGAGGCCATCTTCGAGCAGACGGGCCAGCCGACGCCGGCCTTCCGGCGCTTTCAGGTCGGCCTTGAGCGGGTCGAGATTGTCCGGCAAACGCTGTTCGAACTGGGCTTGCTGCCAGACGTCCTCGTAAGCCGGGATCAGCGCAGCGGGATGCAGCGCGAGGCGCCCGGCCAGCGCATGGGCGAACGTCGCGGCGTGCGTTGCGGTGTAACCGTCGTCGTGGTCTTCGGTCGCGAACAGTGCCTGGTTGCGCCAGATCGGCTGGCCATCGATGCGCCAGAACAGGTTCAGCGCCCAGCGCGGCAACGGCTCGCCCGGATACCATTTGCCCTGGCCGTAATGCAGCATGCCATCGGGGGCAAACTGTTTTTTCAGACGCAAGGACAAATCACCGGCGAGTGCGCGCTTATGGTCGCCGTGGGCCAGCGTGTTCCATTCGGGACCATCCATGTCGTCGATCGAGACGAAAGTTGGCTCCCCGCCTTGCGTGAGGCGCACATCCTGTTTTTTCAGGTCGGCATCGACCTTGGCACCGAGCTTGTCGATGCGCTGCCAGTCGGCTTCGCTGTAGGGTTTGGTGACACGCGGATCTTCGTGAATGCGGGTAATCGTCATCACGTGTTCGAACTCGACATTGGCCCAGTCCGCCAATCCCGTGACCGGGGCAGCCGATGACGGCACGGCGGTGCAGGCCAGCGGAATATGGCCCTCGCCGGTCAGCATGCCGGAGGTCGGATCAAGCCCGATCCAGCCGGCACCCGGCACATACACTTCGGCCCACGCATGCAGATCGGTGAAGTCGACCGTGGTACCACTCGGACCATCGAGCGATTTGACGTCGGCGGTCAGCTGGATCAGGTAACCGGAGACAAAGCGCGCCGCCAGTCCAAGATGGCGCAATATCTGCACCAGCAACCAGCCACTGTCGCGACACGAGCCGGAGCGCGATGCCAGCGTCTCTTCGGGCAATTGCACGCCCGGCTCCATCCGGACCAGATAACCGATATCGCGCTGCAGCCGCTGATTCAGGGCAACCAGGAAATCAGCAATCCCGATCGGCTTGACGGCCAGTGCGCGGCGGGCGTCGGCAACCCAGGCCAGCAGCAGCGGACCGGCCTCATCGATCTTCAGGTAAGCGCCGAGCTCGAAACTGAGCTGTTCGGTGTAATCGAACGGGAAGCTTTCCGCGTACTGCTCGACAAAAAAGTCGAACGGGTTGATGACGGTCATGTCCGCAACCAGATCGACCGTGAACGACAGTTCAGCGGTGCGCTCCGGGAACACCACGCGGGCGATGTAATTGCCGTAAGGATCTTGCTGCCAGTTCAGGAAATGTTCATCTGGCAGGATATTGAGCGAGTACGACAGGATCGGCGTGCGCGCGTGTGCGGCGGGACGCAGCCTGACCTCATGCGGCGACAAACTGACGAGTCGGTCGTAGCGGTAACTGGTCTTGTGATGCAATGCGACTCGAATCGCCATGGTAAAACCTTTCGATGAGGGGGGCTGGAGAGAGATCGGTCCTCGTCGCGACGGAGCGGTGGTCCCAAGGCATAGTGTATGCGCAGATGCCATATTGCTATGATCGCTTGCGCACGCTAGTTCCCGTTTAAATCATCCAGGAGCGCACCGGGCGGGTGCATCAGTGGCGGAGCTCTGTCGTAAGCAAAATACGCACCCGCGCCGGCTAACCGATGTCTCTCCCGGTCAGGTGGTTTCCCATAATGCCCGATATACGCCATCGGCATCGTAGTCTCTGGCTTGCTTTTGCGGATTGAAGCGGCGTCCGCCGCGCGGGTCCGTACCGCGACCGGCCAGATAGAGCCAGTTGCCTTGATTACTGTAGACGTCAAAATCGACCAGTTGCGACTCGAACCAGGCGGCACCGGCGCGCCAGTCGCCGTCCAGATCATGAATCAGATAGCTCGCTACGATCTGGCGCAGCCTGTTCGACAGATAGCCAGTGGCTGCCAGCTCCCGCATACCAGCGTCGACAATCGGCTCACCTGTCACGCCACGGGACCAGCGGGCAAACAACGTGGCGTCATGCACCGGCCTGGCGCTGCCAAGCTCGGCGAGGCCGTGATGACGATACAGCTTGCGGCCATATTTCAGGTGCAGGAAGCGAAAGTAATCGCGCCACATCAATTCGAACCAGAGCCAGTACGTACTATCGTTGGCACCGAAGTCATTTTCGAACTGTTCGATCGCTGCGTTGACTGTGCGCACCGACAAGGCTCCCGTGGCCAGCCACGGCGAGAACTTACTGGAGTAGTCCAGACCGGTGAGGCCGTTACGGGTGTCCTTGTAGGTGTGCGCGAGTTTGCGATCCAGATATTGGTGCAGGTGCGCAAGCGCCGCAGTCGTCCCGCCAGCGCACGCTGTTAACTGGTACGGAAATGAAGTTCGCCCGTCGAGGTCCGGCGGCGATGGTGGCATGACATCGTGACGGTGCGATAGCGGCGCAAGCACTGCCGGTAACGGTGGAATCGTCTCCGGATAATCCAACGACACCGACGGCGCAAGGTTGGCTTTTTCGACGGCTTGCCGGAACAGCGTGAACATGTCCGGCAACTGTCGAACAGAAAATGGCAGGGCATCCGGATCAAGCAAACTGGATTGCCACACAGTATCGACAGTCAAGCCCGCTGCCCGCAAGGCCTGAACGGCAGCCTGCTCATCCGGCGCAGCGATCGCCTCGCACACGATCCGGGTCACACCCAGATCCCGCGCGAGTGACGGCAAGATATCCTCGGGCCGCCCGGCAAGCTCTATCAGAGCACTACCGCGCTCTGCCAACTGCGCGCCCAAATCCGCCAGCGTGGCCGTCAAGAAAGCGCGACGGTGTGCTCCGACGCGTTCAAACCCCCAGTGCGTCAGCGCACGGTCCGCCGGATCATGGCAAAACACCGGCAATACGTGGCTGCTTTCACTACACGCCAGCACAAATGCCGGGTTATCCAGCAGCCGCAAATCATTCCTAAACCAGTAAATGACGGTACTCATGCCTTGCCACCTTTATTTTCACGGCAGCGATCGGAACAATATTTGACGTCTTCCCATACACGTTCCCATTTCTTGCGCCAGGTAAATGGCAAGCCGCAGCGAACACATATTTTGGTGGGAAGATCGGATTTCTTTTGCATTTTCATTCGGTACCATCCTGCGGAACTGTGTTGCCAGAGCAAAT
>CANFED010000360.1 GCA_947445995.1 Oxalobacteraceae bacterium
GCCGTCGTAGAGCGCAGTGACTTCAAAGTCACCAATGGCCATCCGGTAGAAGCCGGGAACCTGGGTCTTGACTTGCGCCGGTGCCGCTGCCAGAACGGTGACCGGTGCCAGCAAGGTGCCGGTAGCCAGGCCAGCCAGAGCCAGCGTCAGGACGCTGCGTTTTGCAAAATGAAAAGCGGGTGATGTCATGAAAATCCTTGTAGCAAGTTGATCGGCAAGCGCCATGTTTGTTTTTTTCAACGGGCAGGATAGGCCATTCAGGAAATGTCTGCAGACGGCAGCGATTAGCGTCCCAGCGTCGGGAATTTGGCAAAGCCGCTATCGACCAGAATGAACTCGCCGGTCGTGCGCGCTGCGCCATTGCAGAGCCAGAAACAGGCATCGGCAACGTCATCCGGCTGGATCGTCGATGCCAGCGGTGTGACTTTTTCGTAATTGGCCCGCATCGCGTCATAGCGCTCCATCCCCATCCCTTGTTGCAACCACGGTGTTTCGACCAGGCCCGGTCCGACGGCATTGACCCGGATTGCCGGAGCCAGGGCGCGTGCCATGCCAAACGTCATGGCGTTGAGTGCGCCTTTCGACGCCATGTAGGCAAGGCACGAGCCGCTGCCCATGACCGATGCCACCGACGAGACGTTGACGACGCCGGCACCCGGATTGCGCTGCATCAGTGGTGCGAAGGCACGAATCATCTGGTAGGCACCGATGACGTTGACCGCATAAATGTCATGGAAGTCCTGGGCTGACAAACCCTCGAGGTCGGTCGCGGCGACGAATTTCGTCGTGCCGGCATTGTTGACCAGCGCATCGGTGCGTTGCCACTTGGCGTCCACCGCTGCAGCCAGCGCGCGGCAATCGGCATCTACGGAGACATCGGCTTGCATGACCAGCACGTCCGCACCGAGCGCCCGGCATTGTTCGGCAACGACGTTTGCCGGCTCGGGATTGCGCGAGAAATTGATGACCACGTGGTAGCCGTTACGGGCAAACAGGCGCGCCGTGGCGGCACCGATGCCGGACGATGATCCGGTAATGACTGCTACTTTTTTAGGCATGACATCCTCGACAGAAAATAGGGACGAAAAAAAACGCCCCGATCTTGCGATCGTGGCGTCTCGTGGAACAATCAGCTAATTACTTGACGACAGCCAGCAGAAGGCGTTTGCCGGCCTTGTAGGTGTACAGGGTCAGTGTGCCGTCCTTGATGTCGCCCTTGTCATCAAACGCGATATTGCCGGTCACGCCTTTGTGCTGGATTTTCGACAGCACTGGTGCGTATTTTGCAGGATCTGCCGAGCCTGCCTTGACCATTGCATCAACCATGGTCATGACGGAGTCATAGACGTAAGGTGCGTAGATTTGTACATCGACACCAAACTTTTTCTTGTACGCAGCCTTGAAGTCTTCCATGCCTTTTTTCTGCGCATCTTCGACGCCGCCTGCTTCAGCGCAGACTACCTGGTTGTCGGACATCGCATCGCCGGCCAGGGTTGCCAGTGCTTCAGTACAGATACCATCGCCGCCCATGAACTTGGCTTCGATGCCCAGTTGTTTCATCTGGCGCAGCATCGGACCAGCGACAGCATCCATGCCGCCGAAGAACACGACGTCCGGCTTTTTCGATTTGATCGAAGTCAGGATGGCGTTGAAGTCGGTTGCCTTGTCGGTGGTGAATTGGGTGGCGACGATCTCGACACCTGACGATTTGCCTTTGGCACCCTTGATGAATTCCTCGGCGACGCCTTGACCGTAGGCCGTACGGTCATCGATGACCGCAACGCGCTTGGCCTTCAGTACCTGCACGGCGTAACGACCCAGCGTACCGCCGAGCTGACCGTCATTGGCGACCACGCGGAAGGCGGTCTTGAAGCCTTGCTGCGTGTATTTAGGATTGGTCGCGGATGGGGAAATCTGTGGAATGCCGGCTTCGTAATAAATCTTCGAGGCAGGAATCGTGGTGCCTGAATTAAGGTGACCGATAACGCCGTTGACTTTGGCATCGACCAGTTTCTGTGCGACGGCCGTACCTTGTTTCGGATCGGCAGCATCGTCTTCTGTCAGCAGTTCGAACTTGACCTTTTTCCCACCGATGACGACGCCTTTGGCGTTGAGTTCGTCGATGGCCATCTTGGCACCGTTTTCATTGTCCTTGCCCAGATGGGCGATCGCGCCGGAGATCGGACCGACGTGACCGATCTTGACGATCTGTTCCTGGGCGGAAGCAGTTCCTGCAAATGCAAATGCCAACGCGGCAGCCAAGGGAATCATTTTTGTATTGAACTGCATTTATATACTCCTGAGGATTGAAAAAAAACAGCCTAGCGGCAACACTGTCATTCAGATTTCTGAATATGTAGAACTTACATGACAAAAACGTGAACGCATAGCGTTTTTCTGCGGTTTTTTAACCCATTCCTCATTTTTCATATGCCTAAAATTTACGCACTCGACAAAGTCGATCGCAAGCTCCTGAACTTGCTGCAAAAGGACAATCAGACACCCACGCGCATGCTGGCTGACAAGACGCATATCTCGCAGCCGACCTGCCTGCGACGCCTGCGTAATTTGCGCGAGGCCGGCATTATCAATGCCGATGTGGCGCTGGTCGATCCGTTTGCACTGGGCTACGGCATGCTCGCCTTTCTCGAGATTTCCTTGACCAACCAGTCAGACGAATCCATGCAGGAATTCGAGGCCAGAATGGGCAAGGAAGCCGAGGTCATGCAGTGTTATTTTATTTCAGGGGAGTTCGATTATTTTCTGGTCGCGCATGTCATCGACATGGATGCCTACTATCAATTTGTGCGCAGGGTGATTTCGGGGTCGGGTAACGTGCGGCATTTTCAGTCGCGCTTTCCGATGAAGCGTTCCAAGTTCGTTACCCGGATTGCTTTCGATGAAAAGTCACTGGAAGTGCAGGTGCGCGCAAAAAAATGAGGGTGCCCGCAGAAGGACGATTTTTTTGCGCGCAGCGAAACGCTCAGGCGTAGGCCGGACTGAGGGCCGCAGCTTTGTCGCCGGCGTAGCGGAATACCGAAAGGTCGTCGGCCGCGATGGCTGGCTGGCGGCCACTGATGAGGTCGGCCAGCAGGCTAGCCGAGCCGCAGGACATGGTCCAGCCTAGCGTGCCGTGACCGGTATTGAGGAACAACCTGTTGATCGGGCTGGTACCGACGATGGGTGTGCCATCCGGCGTCATTGGCCGCAAGCCTGTCCAGAAACTGCCCTGGCTGATATCGCCGCCTTGCGGGAACAGATCATTGACCACCATTTCCAGCGTGGCACGGCGTTTCGGATTGAGCGAAGTATCGTAGCCGGCGATTTCGGCCATGCCGCCGATGCGGATGCGATCGTTGAAGCGGGTGATGGCGATCTTGTAGGTTTCATCGAGGATGGTCGAAGTTGGTGCCATCGCGGCGTCGACGATTGGAATCGTGATCGAATAACCCTTGAGCGGATAGACCGGCACGTCGACCAGTCCCTTGAGCAAGGCACGCGAATAACTGCCCAGCGCGACCACATACGCATCGGCCTTGATTGTCCGGTTGCCGCATTGCACGCCGGTGATGCCGGTCGCGTCAAGGGTCAATGCATCGATGGGCGTGTTGTAGTCGAATTGCACGCCGATCTCTTTCGCCATCGCTGCGAGGCGCGTCGTGAACAGCTGGCAGTCGCCGGTTTCATCATTGGGAAGGCGCAAGCCGCCGACCAGTTTGTGGCTGACGGCTGCCAGCGCCGGCTCGGCCTGCGTCAGTGCCGCGCTGGTCAGCAATTCATAGGGCACCCCGGCCTGTTCCAGTACGCGGATATCCTTGGCCGCATCGTCAAACTGCTGGCGGGTACGAAACAATTGCAGCGTACCTTGCTGGCGTCCTTCGTAATCGATGCCGGTCGCGGCGCGCAAATCGCGCAGGCAATCGCGGCTGTATTCGGACAGGCGCACC
>CANFED010000361.1 GCA_947445995.1 Oxalobacteraceae bacterium
ACATCGTCGCCGAGACCGGCTGGTTCCTGTTCTTCTTCGTGTGCTTCGCGCTCACGATACCGGGGATGCTGATGTTGCCGAAGATTGCACCGTGGTCGCAGAAGCACTGAGTGCGGCCTGCAAAATCATGTCGGCGGCTTTCTCGGCAATCATGAAGGTCGGCGCATTGGTATTGCCGCCGATGAGGCGCGGCATGATCGAGGCATCGACTACGCGCAAGTGATGCAGGCCATGCACCCGCAATTGCGGGTCGACCACGGCCAGCGCATCGGTGCCCATCTTGCAGGTGCCGACCGGATGATAAATCGTGTCCGAGTGGGTGCGGACATACTGCTCCAGCTCGGCCTCGGTATGGACGTGTTCGGTGTACAGCTCCTTGTCGCGATAGCGCGCCAGCGCCGGTGCCTGCAGGACCTTGCGCATGGTCCGGGTGCCGGCCAGCAGCAGTTGCAGATCACGCTCGTCGGACAGGAACTGCGGATCGATGCGCGGCGGCGCGAGCGGATCGCTACTGTTGAGCGACACCGTGCCGCGCGAGGCCGGCCGCACCACGCAGACGTGGCATGAAAAGCCGTAGCCCAGATGCAGTTTGCGGGCGTGGTCATCGACAATCGAAATACAGAAATGCAGTTGCAGGTCGGGCCGCGCGACCTCGGGCGACGATTTGAAAAACGCACCTCCTTCCGCGAACGGCGTCGTCATCAAGCCGCTGCCATCACGCCGCCATTGCCGGTACGCACCGACCTGAGTCACCAGCGCGCCGAGACCGATGCCAAACAGATCGGTGTCCTTCGAGCGGAACGACATCACGCAATCGAGATGGTCCTGCAGATTCTGTCCGACTCCTTCCAGCAGATGCACCGGCGCGATCGCGTGGCGTTCCAGTTCCGTGCGCGGACCGACGCCCGAGAGCAGCAGCAATTGCGGCGAATTGAATGCGCCGCCACTGAGCACGACTTCGCGGCTTGCCCTTACCTGATGTACCTTGCCGTCCTGCTGGTATTCGATGCCGACGGCGCGCTTGCCATCGAACAGGATGCGGCGCGCATGGGCGCGGGTCAGCACGGTCAGATTGCTGCGCTCCATGACCGGATGCAGGTACGCCGCGGCCGCCGAGCAGCGCTGGCCATTGCGTTCACCCTGATGGAATTGCGTCACCTGATACAGGAACGCGCCTTCCTGTTGCGCGCCGTTGTAGTCGGCATTAGCAGCGATGCCGGTTTCGGCGCAGGCATCGACGAAGGCTTGCGAGATCGGGCGCGGGCTTTGCTGTTCGGCCACTTGCAGCGGGCCGCTGTCACCGCGCAAGGTACTGGCACCGCGCTGGTTGTTTTCCGACTTTTTAAAGTACGGCAGCACCTCGGCATACGACCAGCCATCGCAGCCGAGTTCGGCCCACTCGTCGTAATCGGCGCGGTTGCCGCGCACGTACAACATCGCATTGATCGCCGATGAACCACCGAGTGCCTTGCCGCGTGGTTGATACCCTTTGCGCCCGGCCAGACCGGCTTGCGGCACCGTGTCGAAGGCCCAGTTATTGATCTTCACCGGCTTGCCCGGCATCATCGCAACTACGCCGGCGGGCATGCGGATCAGCAGGTCACGACCCTCGCCGCCGGCTTCGAGCAGGCACACGCGGTACTTGCCATCGGCACTCAGACGGGCCGCCAGCACACAGCCGGCGGTGCCGCCGCCGACAATGATGAAATCGAATTCGGACTTCATGACTGCTCCTTCGCCACCAGCCCGTGACGCGCCATCAGCCGCTCACGCTGGCCCGGCGCAAAGTTGATCCGGTCCGGGTCGCGCCCGACTGCGGCGACCAGTCGCCGGTCCATCATGGCAAACCAGAGTGGTGGAAAATACGCCACCGGGAACATGCCGAAATAGCCGTTCGGCAGCTGCGGCGCGGCATCGAAATGACGCAGCGACTGGAAGCGTCGCAGCGGATGGGCATGGTGGTCGGAATGGCGTTGCAGATGGAAGGTGGCCCAGTTCGAAAAGACATGGTTGCTGTTCCACGAATGCTGCGGCTTGCAGGATTCAGTGCGACCGTTCGGCCTGACCTGACGCAGCAAACCATAGTGCTCGATGTAGTTGGCCGAGGTCAGCTGGAAGTTCGACCACAACGCTGCCGGCAGCAGGAACAGCAGCACCTGCGGACCCAGCCACAGGCACAAGCCACCCCACAACGCGAACGTGATCAGCGCCGGTTGCAGGATCGCGTTGTGCAGTGACCAGAACGACCGGCCCTCCGCATGCAGGCGGGTGCGTTCGAGTTGCCAAGCGCGGCGGAATGCGCCCGGCATTTCGCGCAGCACGAAACGCCAGATCGATTCGCCCATTCGCGACGACGCCGGGTCGTCGGGCGTGGCGACATCGCGGTGATGGCCGCGATTGTGCTCGACCGTGAAATGGCCGTAAAACGTCGGTGCCAGAATCAGCCGGGCCAGCCATTGTTCGAGCGGTGCACGCTTGTGGCCGATCTCGTGACCGAGATTGATGCAGAATCCGCCGACGCCACCGGTGGCCAGAATCAGCCCGAGTTGCGCTTGCCACGACAGCACCACGCTCTGGCTAAACCACGCCGCATAAATGAACGCACCCCACAACAGCGGCACCAGCGCAAATGTGATGCGCCGGTAATACGGATCGGCGTCCAGCGCCGGGACAGCTTCTTCGGGGGGATTGCTGGTGTCGGTACCGAGCGCCAGGTCGATCAGCGGCGCGATGCCATACGTGAAGATGACCGGCAGCCACAGCATCAGCGTCACCGGATGCCACTGCCACAGCAGCGGGCCGGTGGCAATCGACAGCGGGATCAGCAGCGAGAGGATCCAGGCAAAACGTTTGTGGTCGACATAGGTCGCCACGGGTGTGGAAGTGGTCATGCAGATGGTCTCCATCATCGTTGAATACGCGGTAATCTGAGCTACCGATGCAGCACAGTGTGCATCGTTTCCGATGTGTCCGCCACCGATGCCGATGCCACGATTTCGTCTTAATGTGACAACTGTTTTTTGATAGGACACGATGCCTGCTGACACTGCTTCGCTAGTTGCGATCACGCTGACGCCGCCGATCTATGCGCGGCAATTGCGCATGCTGCTGCAGCAGGGCGCGATTGATGGCGATCGGGTTCTGGCCGCCGCGCAGCTCGACTGGGCCACGCTGCTCACCGATGACCGTCGTCTGCCGCAAGACACCGTGACCCGGCTGGTGACCTCGGCCATCGCCGCCACCGGCAAGCCCTGGCTGGGACTGGATCTGGCCGCCAGTTTGCCGGTCACCGCGCACGGTGCGCTCGGTATCGCAGCAGTCACGGCGCGTGATATCGCTGGCTTGCTGGCGGTGCTGGCGCGTTACGGCAGCGTGCGCAACGCGGCGTTTTCATGGGAGTTGCGGAGTACGCCGCAGGGTGCCGTGTTGCAGGCAACCGAGCTGGCCGACTGGGGCGAGGCGCGCGGCTTCGTGCTCGACATGATGGTCGGTGCCGTGCTGCATCTGATCGCCGCGGCGCTCGGCCAGTTACCGGCCGGACTGCGGGTCGAGCTACCGATTGCAGCACCGCACTGGGCGGCGCAATACCGACGCTACTTGCCAGTAGAAATAAGTTTTGGGAAGTCGGCGCTGACGTTTCATGTGGACCGGGAGGCGTGCAGTCTGGCGTGTCTCGGTGCCGACCGGCATGGTCATGCGATGGCGTGTGCCGAGTGCGACGAGGCGCTGGCAGAGCAGGCTGGTCGCAGCGTCGCGCAGCGCGTGACGGCATTGCTGGCGGTCGCGCCGGCGGGGCACTATCCGCAACTGGTGGAGGTCGCCAGCGCCCTGAGCCTGACACCGCGCACCTTGATGCGCCGTCTGCGCGCCGAGGGTGCCACGTTCCAGCAGTTGCTCGATACGGCCCGCCAGGCCCGCACGCTCTGGCT
>CANFED010000362.1 GCA_947445995.1 Oxalobacteraceae bacterium
CCAAGCTACGCACGCCGCTGCAAGTTCAGCTGCACTTGACGTTGGCTCTCGAAGCAGGCTACCAAACGGGCGAGAAGCCAGTCACGGCGGAATTGGTGGAAACAGTGCTGTCGCGCCAGCTAGATGACCTGGAGCCGACGCTGGCGCGTCACGGTTACCGGCTCAAGGATATGACAGAGCAGTTCGACGCCAAGGCAGCCGAGATTCGCGCGATGTTCAGCAACCAGCTCGAACCGAAACGAACGGCCGAAATCCGCGAACGCATGCTGGCTGCGGGCTTACCGATATAAGGCCAACGCAAGGGGCCGATCAGCCTTCCCCGTATCTGGCCGGCACCGCCCAGTCAGTCGCAGATATTGCTGGTTCATGTCGATCTAATGCAGATCGGCGCGAGTGAATGCAGGCTCATTCGCAGTTATCTCTGGTTCGAGGGGGCCGCCAGTCGCAGTTAATTCTGGTCGAAAAAGCCGCTGAATGCAGGTCCGAGCGTTTTTTAATGCAGGTCGCTACAAATAGGGATGCTCGGTGCCGGGTGGTTCTTCCACGGGGCGAATACCGCGCATCACAGCCTCGCGCGTCTCTTCAGGCGAAGCCTTCGGCAGATATACGCTGTAGTGATCGTTGTTTAGCCAGATGACAGGCAAGTCGCTGAATAGGTCCAGTAGTGTGCTACCCGCCATGTCCGGCGTCCCCGACGTGTCTGCTAGCAGTTCCGCCAGGGTTGCCAGTTCCGAACCGTTCGGTGCAGACACCCGCATCTGGGCGGACTGGTTGATTTGCTCACCGGCTTCGCCGTGCGAGACGGTGCTCCCGGTTTCGATGACCAGTACTGGCAAGCCCAGCGCGCGGTGCAGCGTCACCGGTAAATTGCTGCTCGCGGGAATACCGGGAAGTTGCAGGCTTTCGATTTCGTCCATGAAGCTGCGATCCGACGTGACGGGTGGGCGGAACGCGGTCGCGATCTCGCACTGCAACTGCTGCAAGAAGCCCTCAGGGGTCCTGTGAATTTTAAGCGACTGTCCCGCTGCACCTGGCTGGACACTAAGCAGCTCGGCAAGCGGCAGGTTGGGACCGAGATGCGCGCTGCGCTGCCGCACCGCATCGACCGAGAGCGGCGCATCGCCGGCTGATGCGTGCAATCCTTGCAGAAAGGCGGTCGGGTTCTCTTGATAGGCCTGTGCAATGGCTCGCAAGATCGGTGCATCTGCGGCGCTATACGTGGACACATCACAAATCGTGGATAACTTTGCTTCCAACTGCGCGGGCGACATCATCGCAAATACCGACAACCAGGAGCTGCGCGACCAGCACAGGTTGTCCGGCTGGGCTCCGTGCGTGCGCGCGCTGATCTCCTGTTTGTCGTGGGTCAGCGCAAGGCGTCCGCTCCAGTCGGCGACGAGCACGGCATGACCGATATCTGCCGGTGGCGCAAGCTGGATATCGACTGATGCATCGGCAAGCGAACGCTGATAGCCGGTGATCGCCAAATGGAACTGCCCGCTGTTACTGACGTCGTTCGCCGCATAGTGTCTCTGCAGCTCGATTTCGCCGCGTTGTTTTTCCATGCGGTCACGTTGCTGCTGCGTCGCGATTTGCTCTTCGCGCTGCTCGTTGCGCAACCGGTTCTCGGTCAGCGTGGAGAGAATTCCTTGTTCGTGTTCGACCAGATACGGCGGTACCGGCACACCGATGGCGTCCGCCAGCAATTCATACGCCACCAGCGGATAGATCGGCATGTCCGGTGTCGTCGGGGCGGACGCATGTAGATGTTGTATTGCTTGCAGGAAGACATGGTTCAGCACATCCCGTGTGTCCTGGCCATCCTGCCACGCGCCGTCGGTATGAATCCGCCAGCTGGCATTGTCGGAATTGAAGGGATCGTAATGACGCTGGACGCCATCCAGGAAAGTAGGCAGGAATGGTTCACCAGAGGATTCAATTTTTTCCGATGGCAGAGCCTCATCAGCGACATACGGATACCTCTCCACCGGCGTGGCCGTCATGCTGTCTTTGACCAGCAGCGCGTGCGACATGAAACTGAAAAATGTCGCGCAAGCAGGGTTGTTGGCAGCAAGGCCTGTTGTCAGGTCAAAGGAGGTGGTGTCGGACGATCCAACTAAATCAGTCAATTGCTGAACAGTGAGCTTTGGCTGGCCTGCACGCGCACCCTGCTTCAAAGTCCCGTCAGGACGCAATTTTTGCTGAAGGTCATGTCGCAAAATGTCCGTCAGGAGGAGCCCAGTATAAGCACCGGTGCTGCCCACAGCAAATTTGTGGCCTTGCTTCGCATAAAGTTTCCGATGTTCCGAACGAGAGTGGCTATGGCGATCGATCTGAACGGCAGGGTGCAACGATGCCACCATGGGAGAATTTGGTGTAACGGGATTGGACTGCGCGGGGGTAATTGCCCGCTCGACCTGGGCTGCACAAAATGCAGCCACCTCCGGGCTGGTCAGTTTCACCAACGCCTCAAGCAATTGCAGCGGCGTGTCGCTCCGATGCTCGTCGAGAAAGTGCAACAGGTCTTCCCGCCTTAATGCCGTTGCCCTTGGCACTGACACGATAGTGCCGATCGTTAGATCATCCGTGGGGTGGGACATCGCTCGCAGTCTCTTTGCCTCGAACGGATTAAGAAATTGCAACCAACGCTTCGATCCCACAGGCTGCACCGGCGATTGCGCTAATGAGGCAGACGGGTCGCGCCGTTCTAGTACCTCCGTAAAGCCCGTCCTCAGTTCCTGTAACTGGACATCGGAATGCATAAAACCAGGACCGCGATCGCGGCGACCTGACGTGACAATTTCTACCAGCGTGTCATCGAGCCATTGTTCGCCGAGGTAGGCCGTGTCCGGTTCGGCCTTGATGCGGGCCATTGTTTCGCGGTAGGTGATCAAGGCGGCATTGCGTCCGATACCCGCAAAGCTGAGGATCATCGGATCGTCCGCTGGCAAAGCTCCGTCGGGGACAAGAGCATCAACGCATTTCCGGTGTTCTTCTAGCAGCGTATTTGCCGTTTCAATGTCCTTCCATTGAAGCAGGCGGCCGGTGAATTTCAAGCCTGCTTGCGTCACCGGAATGGTGATGGTTTTGTTGGTGTCTGCAATATCCTGAACTGTCAGCATGACGCGGCGATGATTGCCCTGCGATGGCTGTCGTTCGACTCCAGTCACGGTGAAGCGGCCAGCGAGGTGGAGCCTGCCGGGCTGCTCGCCACAGTTTTCCCATGCATCCAGAAGTTGGTCAATGATCGGATGCTCCTTACTTTTTTCTTTGGTCATCCCGATCGACGCTGCGTGTGCTTTTCTCGATACGAACTGAAACAGACCCTGACCGGAATCGAGCCCTTCGACCAGAAACTTTTCGCACAGAGCGGAGCGCTGCGGCGATTGGCCAGCCTTCGCAATATGTATCGTTTCGACGGTCGACGCGGTACGATTCGCGCCCCGACTCATGCACTTGCGGACGAACTTGATGAAGTTTGCGTGGATGGGTACGCGTGCGTTTTCAGTCTTGACGGGCACTGCCGTGCCTACAGGGCAGACCACGCCGAGGCGATCGCCAATATCATTGGGATTGATAAAGGGCCCAGGTGTGCCATTAGCCTCGAAGCGTAGTCTGCGCCAGAGGTCCGATTTTGATCCAGGCGGAAGTGGCCCGACAGACGAACTCTGGGGCAGTGGGTGCCCAGGAGGGGCGCGCCCGTGTGATCCTGACGTGGAGTTAATACTCATGAGACGACCCGTGCTGACTGCATCACGGGCTGCCCCGGAATTGCAAGATGGACCTTCGGCACGTACACGCTGTAGTGATCATTGTCGAGCCAGATGACAGGCAAGTCGCTGAATAGGTCCAGTAGTGTGCTACCCGCCATGTCCGGCGTCCCCGACGTGTCTGCTAGCAGTTCCGCCAGGGTTGCCAGTTCCGAAC
>CANFED010000363.1 GCA_947445995.1 Oxalobacteraceae bacterium
CAAGAACTTTGACATCATGGTCGAAGCCGGCGAACGGATCGCCATCATCGGTGCAAACGGTGCCGGTAAAACGACCTTGTTGCGTTGCATGGGCGGCGCGGAATTGTGCGGACTCGATGGCGATGCCGGCAGCAAGGTCAAATGGGCCGAGCATGCGAACGTCGGCTACATGCCGCAGGATCCGACCGAAGACTTTGCGACCGACAAGACACTGACCGAATGGATCGACCAGTGGACCAAAGAAGGTGATGACGACCAGGCCGTGCGCTCGATTCTCGGACGCTTGCTGTTTGGCGGCGACGATGTGAAGAAGCCAGTCAAGGTGCTGTCCGGTGGCGAAAAGGGCCGCATGATGTACGGCAAGCTGATGCTGGGCCGTCACAACGTCTTGCTGATGGACGAGCCGACCAACCACATGGACATGGAATCCATCGAGTCGCTCAACGTCGCGCTGGAAAAATATGCCGGCACGCTGATCTTCGTATCGCATGACCGCGAATTCGTGCAGTCGCTGGCCACGCGCATCCTTGAAGTCAAGGAAAACGAAATCGTCGATTACCAGGGTACGTACGAAAATTATCTGGCCAGCCAGGGTATTGACTGACGCATTGTCCGGATCAGTCAACACGTAAAAACGGAGCGCATTGCGCTCCGTTTTTTTACGTCACCTCAATACGTTTGGCTCAGCTCAGTTCGTCGGCAAACGCATGATTGACATCACGGTGACCGGCTTCGTCAGCTCGCACGGCAATGACGACATCGCGCAGGCGGGCATCAGGTTGCAGCTTCCAGTATTTGATGGCAATGGCCGGTGCGGCGATGTTCTCATGCTCGCCGTTGTCGATGCCGGCCAGGTACTCGGTGTAGCTGTAATAGGCTTCTTCTTCAAAGTAGCCGACGATGCGGTGCGCGGTCTTGGCCGAGAACAGGTAGATGAAAAAGTACAGGTTGTAAAACACCAGTTGTGTCACGAAAATCACCAGACGTTCGAAGCCGGTCGGCTTGGCGATTTCGATGAAGGTCATCAGGTGCATCCGTTCGTTTTCGGCTTCGTCGAGCAGGGTGTGGACCCACCCGTTGTCGTCCTTGATCAGACGCAAGGCTTTCAGATGCTGCAACAAACCGCCGACCATGCCGGGTACGGCGGCGACGGTTTCCAGCACGACCGCACGATGGCCATACCGTTTTGCAAAAAAGACGTCTGCCAGAAAGCGCAGGAACTTGGTGAATTTCAGCGCGAAGCGGTCGGACAGGTCGCGGGGATCGTGGTGGATGATAGTTTCTGCAGAGGCTCTCATGGGACTTTCTGTGTGGGTGGGCTGATCAGGGAGCCGACGAATTGTGGTCGCCTCCTGCCTGATCCGGATTGTAGGGTAGCATCGACGTCGACGATCGGTTGCCGGTCCAGGTCACATAGCGGGCGTGATTTGCTCGATACCGTACGGGTTCTCGCCTGTGAAGCTGCCGCAACTGATGTCATCGCGGTCAAAGCCCATTAAAATGCCGTTCTCGTCCCTCTTTTTTATCGTCGACACCATGCCTACGCCAGCCATCCAGACCATCGAATTCGAACGTCCGCAAATGCAATCGGGCACCAGTTGCAGCGCGCAAGCCTGGGCCCGCGTGCCGGTCACGCCGACGCCTGCCGAAAAGACCGCCTTGAAAGAACGTATCAAGCGCCTGCTGATCGAAAAACAGGCGGTGCTGGTAGCCCACTATTACGTCGATGCCGACTTGCAGGACCTGGCCGAAGAAACCGGTGGCTGCGTATCGGACTCACTCGAAATGGCGCGCTTCGGGCGCGACCATCCGGCCAAAACACTGGTGGTTGCCGGCGTCCGGTTCATGGGCGAAACCGCAAAAATTCTCAGCCCCGAAAAGACCGTGCTAATGCCGGACCTCGATGCCACCTGTTCGCTTGATCTGGGTTGCCCGGCTGATGAATTCGCCGCCTTTTGCGATGCGCATCCGGACCGTACCGTGGTCGTGTATGCCAACACCAGCGCTGCGGTAAAGGCCAGAGCCGACTGGATGGTGACGTCCTCGATCGGGCTCGACATCGTCGCGCACCTGCATGCGCAGGGCAAAAAAATCCTGTGGGCACCGGACAAGCATCTTGGCGGCTATATCCAGAAACAGACCGGTGCCGACATGCTGTTGTGGCAGGGCTCCTGCCTGGTGCATGACGAGTTCAAGGGCGTTGAGCTGGAACTGCTCAAGAACGAACATCCGGAGGCGATGGTGCTGGTCCATCCCGAGTCACCGGCTGCGGTCGTGGCACTGGCCGATGTGGTCGGTTCGACCTCGCAACTGATCGCCGCGACACTGACGCCGGGCGTTACGACCTTCATCGTCGCCACCGACAACGGCATCCTTCACAAGATGCGGCTGGCCGCTCCCGGCAAGACCTTCATCGAAGCGCCAACCGCCGGCAACAGTGCGACGTGCAAGAGCTGTGCGCATTGTCCTTGGATGGCCATGAATGGCTTGCAGAATCTGGCCGATGTTCTTGAATCGTTGAGCAATACGATCGATGTCGATCCCGCCATCAGCATCAAGGCAAAGGTCTGCATTGACCGCATGCTCGATTTTGCTGCGCAAAAGAAGGCCAACGTGCGTCCGTCTGCCGACCTCGCGCAGGAGCAACAACTTTTTTCAGGGATAGGACCAGCATGAGCAACCTCGTTAATCCGTTCGCCCCTTTCGAGCCGGCGCTGGCCGCCGCGCTCGAGACCAATGTCACGCTGGCACTGACCGAAGATGTCGGCAGCGGCGATGTCACCGGCTTGCTGGTGCCCGACGATGCGATTGTGCAAGCGCGCGTCCTCGTGCGCGAAGTGGCGGTGCTGTGTGGTGCGCCGTGGTTCGAGGCAGTGATGAAACGGCTTGATGCGCGTATCCATATCGACTGGCGTTACGACGAAGGCGAACTGATGCGTGCCGACAGCGTGGTCTGCCAGATTGAAGCACCGGCCCGCGCCTTGCTGACCGGCGAGCGCTGTGCGCTCAATTTTTTGCAGATGATGTCCGGCGTGGCCAGCCAGACCCGGCAGTACGTCAGTCTGGTCGCCGGTACCAGCGCCGGCATCCTTGATACCCGCAAGACCTTGCCCGGCCTGCGGCTGGCGCAAAAATATGCAGTGCGCGTCGGTGGTGGTGCGAACCAGCGACTCGCTTTGTACGACGGCATCCTGATCAAGGAAAATCATATTGCCGCCGCCGGCGGGGTGCGGCTGGCGATGGAAAAAGCCTTTGCGCTGAACGCCGGCGTGACGATACAGATCGAAGTCGAATCGATCGACCAGTTGAAGGAAGCACTGGCCGCCGGCGCGCGCTCGGTGCTGCTGGATAATTTTTCGCTGGAGCAGATGCGGGAAGCCGTCGCGCTCACCTCCGGCGCGGCACTGCTGGAAGCGTCGGGCGGGATCAACTTTGATACCGTGCGGGCGATCAGCGAAACCGGTGTTGACCGGATTTCGATTGGCAGCCTGACCAAGGATGTGCGGGCGACGGATTATTCGTTGCGCATCGTCGCATGATCATCGGCACACGGTGATGCCGCCGACGATTGGATGGAACTGACCGGCGTTCCAGTACGCGTGCGCTGTCGCAGTCAGCCGCACTGACGACTGTTTGATCCGCACCAGAAGCCAGCGGGATGGCTACCTGATGCAGCGCGCCCCTTAGAACCTGTTCACTATCGTTGAGTCAAACGACAATTCGGTCAACATTGTCGAGCTTCAGTGTACCCCTGCGAAAAAAACACGGACACTGCTTGCTGCGTAGGTGGTTTGTGACGTCCGGCAAAAACGCCTACAGGAAACCCAACCATTCCAGTCAGGGCATCGCGCCAGAGCACAGTGTTTGCCGTGCCCGCCAACAGGCGATAAACTGTTCTCATGATCCCGACTCTCAATGTGGACG
>CANFED010000364.1 GCA_947445995.1 Oxalobacteraceae bacterium
CTGGACCCGAGCTCGAAGCAGCCGGAACTCAAGCATGCTGCGGTCAAGATTCTGAAGGCCGAACTGCCGTGGCGTTTCGTCGTCTTCGGCTGGATCGCTCCGGGGCAGGTGCTGCGTTTGCAGTCGGCGCTAAAACCTTATTTGCGCCAGTTCGCGTATGCCTCGTGCACGCTGTTCGGACGCGACCGGGTTGGCGTATTTTTCCGCGCGGCCGACGACTATCCGGCCACGCCGGAATTGATGGCCGAGATCGAAGCGCTGTTCGGCATCGCCGGTGAGACGGTCTTGCGCTATGACGACAAGCGACGCGGCAAT
Organism: Oxalobacteraceae bacterium; assembly: GCA_947445995.1. Classification (GTDB taxonomy): domain Bacteria; phylum Pseudomonadota; class Gammaproteobacteria; order Burkholderiales; family Burkholderiaceae_D; genus Actimicrobium. Next base: position 316 of record CANFED010000364.1, read on the forward strand.
GCACGTCACATCCTGGTTCGTGACGGCCTGTTGCAGGCACTGTCGCTGGCCGGCGATGTCGCCGCCGAACGCTGGTTGCGTGAATATCTCGAAACCGAACAACCGGTCGCCGCACTTGGCCGTTTGCTGTTGCAACCGTCGTCGGTAGCACCGCTGGGATTCAAGTCGCGCGGACGCATTGTCTGCAATTGCTTCCATGTTGCCGAGACCGAAATCAACGAGGCGCTGGGGGAGTTGGATGGCCCGGCCGAGGCCCGTCTGGCGGCGCTGCAGGGACGGTTGAAGTGCGGTACCAACTGCGGCTCCTGTGTCCCGGAACTGAAAAAAATCATCGCCATTCACTCTGCAGCAGTGGTTGCCGCGGCCTGATCCGGCACGCTTCGGTGTACCCTTCGGCTATGGAAAATAGTCAATTGCAAGAGCCACTGGCGGCAGCGCCTTTCATCAAGGTGATTGGTCGCGGCAAGGACGGTGCGCGCAGCATGAATCGCGATGATGCGCGCCTGTTGTACGGTGCCATGCTCGATGGCCGGGTATCCGATCTGGAGCTCGGTGCGATCCTGTTATCGATGCGCATCAAGGGCGAATCGATCGACGAGATCGCCGGCTTCCTCGATGCGGCCGAAGCCTCGTTTGCGCTGTTATCTGCGCCGGTCGATGCGCAGTACGCACCGATCGTCATCCCCAGTTACAACGGCGCGCGCCACCTGCCCAATCTGACGCCGCTGCTGGCGCTCCTGCTGGCACGACAGGGTGCGCCGGTGCTGGTGCATGGCGTGCTGCACGATGCCGGACGCGTGACCAGCGCCGAGATTTTCGAGGCGCTGGACATGCCGGTGGCGCAGGATCTCGCCGAGGCCGAGGCGCATTTTTCCCGGCACGCACCGGCGTTCCTGCCGATCGATGTGCTGGCACCAAAGATGGCGCGCTTGCTCGCATTGCGCCGCATCCTTGGCGTACGCAGTTCGACCCACACACTGGTCAAGATCATCCAGCCTTTTCATGCGCCGGTGTTGCGGCTGTCGTCGTACACCCATCCCGAATATCTGGAGATGCTCGGGCAGTACTTCACGACGCTTGCGCCAGCGCAGCGCGGTGATGTCTTCCTGATGCGTGGCACCGAAGGCGAAACGGTCGCCAGTGTCAAGCGCGCCCAGCGTATCGACTGGTTCCACCAGGGCCGGCGTAGCACGCTGATCGAAAAGCAACTGGTCGCCGACGTCTCGCCGGACCTGCCGGCCGAACGGGATGCGCAGACCACCGCGCTCTGGATTCGACGTGTACTTGCCGGCGACGTGCCGGTGCCGGAGGCCATCAGCGAGCAGGTCGCGCATTGCCTGGACGTGGCAAAAAGTGTGCGGGAACGCGGCGACACCGGATGCGCTGCTGCTTGATTGAATGGCGCGTGATGGGATTGCCCGCCATTCAATGGAGTGCAATCGAAGTGCTGCGCCTTGGCTCAGCCTGTTGTTAGTCGCAATTGCTTCAACGCAAAATTGACTCTGACCCCAATTTTAAATTGACTCTGACCCTTTTTGTTTGCGCGATCTATCGCTTCGCAGGGTGCAATAACCGCAGGGCATTGCACTGATCACACTTCGCGCGCGGGCTGTCGCTTCAGCATTTGCAGGATCGTTTGGTCCGCAGCTCTGTACTCGTGAAAGGTCAAGTTCTGGGCCTGTGTATGGCCGAATTCCGAGGTCAACGATCCTTGCCACGAACCTGCCGTGTCGAAAGAACCGGGCATGGCGCCGACGACTTCGTTGTAGAGATTGCTCACGCCGTTTGTCGTTGCCGCATTGGCCTGCATCACCTGAGGGCTGTAGCTGCACAGATTGACGAAGAGTCTGATGTAGTCCATGTACAGCGCAAAGATGCACTTCAACGACGCCACTTCGCGACGGAGTCGCAATCGGGTGCTGAAATTGGCGGTCTCATTAATCTGCGCGTCCAGTTCGTGAATTCGCTGCTGCAACTGCGGTCGAATACCGCGGATGCGCTCGGCCAGCAGAAATTTCGTCAGCGCGTTCTTCGGATTAATTTCTTGCTGCATCGGGATATTGGCGTCGGCTCTCCATGACGCGAAACAGGCCAGCAGCACGCGAAGGTTTGTCTCGCACAATTGAATGGTCGACCTCAGTAAGTCGGGATTGTTGAGCTCTCCAGTAGTCATCGGACCGGACAGCGGCCCAGAATAATCCACATTGTGCAGGGTGTAGTGCATCTCGCTCATGATGGACAGTGCACGCGGCGCTCCGGGCACTGCCGCGACCAGATCGTTTTCCCTGCCTCTGGTAGCGAAGCCTTCGGATTGGATTGCGTCAGGGATCACGCAGGGCGGACGTTGTGGTGTGCTCAGGGATTCGGCCAACGCGCGTATCGACATTTTTGCGTGAGCCAGACCTTCCGGTTGTGGCGTACCTGTGTGACCGACCGCAACCCGATCTCTTATGCTGGCCATGTTGCCGAGCGAGTCGCGATCGGCGTATGCGTTGAGAGGCCGACCCGTTGCCGGCTGGCGTTGGTGAAACGTGGTCACGATCTGGCGCAAGATATCGGCGCGCAATCCGATGTTCTCGCCCGCCGGGTGATCGTAAAGCTTGCTGGCCGTGTCGCGCACAGCGGGATCTGCAATGGCATCGATCAGCGCGTGCAGATCACGTTCCGGATGCACGGTCACGCGCGCCGCGCGCAGCATCGAGTGCGGAATCTCGATGTCCGAACCGTTCGGCCCGACCATCGGCCGATGCAAGGCAAACTCGCTGACCCGATCAGTCCAGAGATGCGCCTGCACATTGGCAGGTGCACCATGCATGCTGTCGACGAGCTGCAGGTAAGCCGTCGCCAGCTCCCGTTGAAATGCCGGAGACCGGCTGCTCGACGGCTGCAATGCCGACGGCGAATACCAGATCGCATGCAGGTCGATGTTGTCAGGCGCGGCGGCAGTCGCCGTGTGCGTTGCTGTCGGATTCGCCTGCGTGTCGAGGGTTGGCTGGGCTGCCTGGCCGGTCTGATCTGCACCGGTGCCAGCTACTTGCGCCAGCAATGTCCGTTGCGTCGCAGACCCGCCCGTTGCGGTGCGCTGGTCTGCGCGGCGAGCAATGTTCGTGGTATCCGGCGTCCCGCTATCTCCCGTGCCAGTACTCGTCGTCAGCTTGTCACTGTCACCTGTAGATGCATTCGTCGACGGGGATGCTGATGACAGCAGTATTGAATGACGTGTTTGAATTTTCATGTTGTTTTTGTAAAAAGTATAAATTCGACAATAATTCTCGCCATCAAAGTAAGAACGCCTGTCGCCACGGTCCCGCAAAGCCAGAAAAGATAAAGTCCTGACCAGGGCTTTATCCCGCATTCCATACCGAGCACTTGGGTTGCTGTGACTAAGCTCGCGTTTCGCTCTTGATCAGCGCCTGGTTAAGCTGGTTTGTCTTGAGTAGCAACAAGCCTGAAATAGTTCAATCCAGGCGTTCAAGGCGGTGTCAAAAAACAAAAAAATTAGGGTCAGAGTCAATTATTAATTAGGGTCAGAGTCAATTAATTTTCCCTTTTGGGAGTGGATGCCGATA
>CANFED010000365.1 GCA_947445995.1 Oxalobacteraceae bacterium
CGCATCCGCTGGTCGATCTGATCAAGGCAGCGCAGGGCCGGCGGCGGATAGCGTCCGGCAATGCGCCGCAACTGGCCGAACAGCAAGCCAGCGTCAACGCGGCCTTCGATAAAGTGCAGGCGCGCCAGACCGAACTCGGCAAGGACTTCAGCACCGACAAGCCGTTCGCGTCACTGCTCACCGCGCATCAGGCGTTGATGCAGGTGCCGCTGGCGGCGAATCCGGATGCAACCTTCAAGCTGCATTCCGATTACATCGCGCTGGTGCTGGACCTGATGGCGCGGGTCGCCGACGGGTCGCAACTGAGCCTCGATCCTGATCTCGACACGTATCACATGATGAACATGTCGGTGCTGCGCGGACCGATGCAATATGAAAACACTGCGCAATTGCGCGACCTTGGCAGCATGATCCTGAATGACAAGGAACTGACGCCGGCACGGCGTGACCTGATGAGCCAGCGCAATGCGATCCAGGACTACCTCGACCGGGATGTCGAAGCGTCCTACAAGGCGGGTATTGCCATTTTTCCGGAGGTAGTACGTAACATGGATATGCAGGCCACCGACGTCGCGTCGGATGCATTCCGTGCAGCTATCATGAAGCAGATCATGGGGCCGGAACTGACCGGCGACGCCGCTACCTTTCTCGCGCTGGGCAATGCCGCTGTCGACAAGCAGATCGCGCTGACGTTGCAGGTGATGGCGCGACTCGATACGCAATTGCAGGCCCGGATCACTCGGCTGCAGGGCACGCTGACGACCCAGTTCGGCATCTGCCTGTTTTTTGTGCTGCTCGCGAGCTATCTGATGCTGGCGTTTTACAAGGTGATGATGGGCGGCTTGCAGGAAGTCGCCGGTCATCTGCAAGAAATTACCAAGGGCAATCTGACCACCGCACCGAAGCCGTGGGGCAGCGATGAAGCGGCCCAGTTGATGAACACGATGGGCGAGATGCAGACCAGCTTGCGGCGTATCGTCGGCATCGTGCTGGACGGTTCGGCGCAGGTGCAGACGGCCAGCAACGAGATCGCCGCAGCCGCCAACGACCTGTCGGGCCGGGCCGAGCAGGCTGCAGCCAGTCTGGAGGAAACCGCCTCAAGCATGGAACAGATTTCATCGACCGTGAAGCAGACCTCCAGCACCGTGGCCGGTGCGATGATTATCGTGCAGGCCAACGCGGTATCGGCCACGCACGGTGGTGTCGTCATCAACCAGGTGGCGGCGACGATGGAAGGCATCCGTGTCTCGTCGAACAAGATCGGCGAGATCATTGGCGTCATTGATGGCATCGCTTTCCAGACCAATATCCTCGCGTTGAATGCGGCCGTCGAAGCAGCGCGGGCCGGCGAACAGGGGCGCGGATTTGCCGTGGTGGCCGCAGAGGTACGGGCGCTGGCAGGCCGTTCGGCCGCCGCCGCGCGGGAGATCAAGACGCTCATTACCGAGAGCATTGCGCAGGTCGAAGGCGGCAACCGGGTGGTCACCGATGCCGGCACGACAATCCATGAAATCGTCGTCAATGCCGCCAAGATCGCAACGATGATGCAAGAAATTACTACCGCCACCAAAGAGCAAAGCGGTGGTATCGGTCAGGTTGAAATCGCCATCCATGAACTGGATCGCACCACCCAGCAAAACGCGGCCTTGTCGGAAGAAGCGGCAGCGGCCTCGACCACGTTGTCGGAGCAGGCACAACGGCTCAGCGACGAAGTCAGTTTTTTCCGGCTTGCTTGAGCCAGCGCATCAGACTGCCCAGCACGGGCAGTTTTTCATACAGCTCTTCGGCCGCATCCCAGTAATCGCGATGCAGGCAGACCTGGCTGGCGTCATCGAAGCGTACGTGGGTAGCGCCGCGTATGCATTGCTCGTCTTTCGAAAAGCGCTTCATCCTGAAATGAAAATCCCAGGTCAGGAAGGCCTGGTCATCTTGCAGTAATTGCGTCGTCACGACAAAGCGCGGCGCATTCACTTGCACGAACATGTGCTGAAAGATGCCCGCGATCCCGGCCCTGCCACGGACTTCGTTGAACGGGTCCTTGAAGAACGCCTCGGCGCTGTAAATGGTGTCGATGCGGGCGATGCTGTCGGGTGTCAGCGTCTCGAAAAAATCGACCAGTGCGTGCAAGCCATCCGCATGGTTCATAAGCCCGTCACCTTGTGGATCAACGCAAAATACCAGCGGTACGGCAGCAGTCGCGCCAGTCGTATCCAGTTGGTAAAGCGCTTCGGAAAGTGGATGTGGAAGTCGCCCGCTTCGAGGCCGGCGACCAGTTTTTCGGCCGCTTGCGAGGCGCTGATCAGCGCCGGCATCTTGAAGTCATTGACGGCCGTCATCGGTGTATCGACGAAGCCCGGATTGATCTGGTAGACCGCCACGCCGCGCGGACGCAAGTCGAGGTAAAGCGACTCGGTCAGGTTGATCAGCGCGGCCTTGGTCGGGCCATAGATCAGCGCTTTCGGCAAGCCGCCAAAACCGGCCACCGAAGCGACGATGCCGATGCCACCGCTGCCCTGCGCCAGCAAGCCGGGCAAGACCACATCGAGGCAATTGAAGACGCCGCGCAGGTTCAGGTCGATCAGCTGATTGACCTTGGCCAGATCGAGGCTGTCGGCGCGCATTTCGTTGTAGCCGCCAGCGACGACGAGCACCAGGTCGATGCCTTGCCAGGCCGCCAGCAACTGCTCGCGTGCAGCCAGCACGGTGGCGTGATCGGTGATGTCGAGCAGCGCCACCAGCGCCTTGGTGTTGCCGGCAGCAAGCTCTTCGAGTGGTTCGGCACGGCGCGCCGACAGCGCCACCCGCGCACCCTTGGCCAGCAATTGACGCGCCGTTTCGGCACCGATGCCGGTCGATGCACCAATGATCCAGACACGCTGGCCGGACCAGTCGCGGATGGCCGGATTCATCATGGACGCTTGGTGAACGACAATGTCACGTCGCCGACATGGAAACCGAATTTGCTCATCGCTGCGCGGTTGAGCATGACCCGGTCATCCATCAGGTACATCCAGTCTTCCATCGTCACGTTGATGACCTTGCCGTCAACCGGCAACGCCAGCACGTATTTCCAGCGCAGCGCATTGCCCGAGACAACGCCCTGGGCAACGCCGACCACATCGCCAGCGGTGCCGGTGTAGGTGCCGGGGCCGGTCTTGGTCAATGTCCAGATGCGCTTTTCCTTGGTGCCGTCGGAGTAGGTGAAGCTCTCGTCGAGCGTGCCGGTATCGCCTTTCCAGCTACCGACCATGACCACGCCAAAGCGCTTGATGACTTCGCCGGAGCGATCCTGGAACATGCCTTGCGCGTCCAGCGTGCCATTGAAATATTGCTGCAGGTCGAGCGTCGGTTTCTGGTCCGCGTAGCGCGATGGCTCGACGGTGCCGCAACCGGCGATCAGGAAGGCGCAGCACAGCGCGAGCAGGGGTTTGAACATTTTCATTGGATTCCTTTAAATTGTGAACAATCAAATGGCACGCAAGGGAGCGCGCCACAGCAGCGCCGCTGCCAGTAATTTGAGCAGGCAGGGCACCACCGCATAGGCAATGCTCAGTGCCTGTCCGCCGACTTCGCTTTGCAGGCCGGGAACGTACCCCAGCCATTCCAGCAATGGCAGCGAGACACCGGCTGCCAGCGCCAGATTCATCTTGGTGGCCCAGCTCCACGCACCGAAATACACGCCTTCGCGCTTGCCGCTGTCGCCGGCCTGATGGATGACGGCGGCCAGCAAGGCGGGCGGCAAGGCCAGGTCGGCACCCAGCGTCAGGCCGGACAGCACGCAGATGATGCCAAACGCCGTGGCGTCGCCGGCACCGAGTCCGTAAGCCCAGATAAAACCGGCCACCGCCAGCAGCATCGACAGCATCCAGGC
>CANFED010000366.1 GCA_947445995.1 Oxalobacteraceae bacterium
ATGCTGTAGGCTTCCTCGCCGGTCGAGCTGGCGGCACTCCAGACCCGGAATGGCTGGCCCCGACCGACGGCTTCCAGCGCCCGCGTCCGCAGAAAATCGAAGTGCGCCGGTTCGCGGAAAAAATAGGTTTCGTTGGTCGTCAGCAGATCGATCGCGGTTTGTACTTCGCCCGGCTTTTCATTGCTTTGAAGCAGACGGAAATAAGCGCTGAAACTGGTGAGCTGGTAGTACGCCAGTCGCTTCGAGAGCCGGCCGCTGACCAGCGCCTTTTTTGAGGCCGACAGCGAGATGCCGGCCGCTTCGAAAATGAAGCGCTGGAACTGGCCGAATTCCTGATCAGTGATGAGTGGTGGAGCCATCGTCAATCAGGAAATCAAAGCAGGTGGCGACTCACTGAGTTGCGACAGCGCACCAAGTTCCTGAATCGACAGTACCCGGCTGATATTGAGCAGGATCACGAACTTGCCGTTGACCTTGCCCATACCCGCGATGAAGTCGGTGCGGATGCGCGCCCCGAAGGCCGGTGCCGGCTCGATATCGGCATCCGGAATATCAAGTACCGCATTGACCGCATCAACTACCAACCCCATATCGTGAGTCTGGTCCTGACGCTCGCCATCGGCGGCCTCGACCTCGACGATCACGGTGCAGGTGCGTTTGGTGATGACTGTTGGCGGCTTGCCGAAGCGCGCCGCCAGATCCATCACCGGCACCACGGCACCACGCAGGTTGATCACGCCGAGTATGCATTCGGGCATCATCGGCACGCGCGTCAGGCCATCGTATTCGATGATTTCCTTGATGCCGAGAATGCCGATGGCGAACATTTCGCCACCGAGCAGAAAGGTCAGATACTGCTTGGGACCACTGGCTACCGGCGCATTTTTCGCGACGACCAGTCCCTTGCTGTCGGACTGCACGAGTGCATTCATGGTCGCGGCTTTCAGAAACGGGTGAATTGGGATTCGTCAAGATCGCCGACGCTGGCTCGGGCCAGTGCGACGTTCGGTGTGCTGCCGCCACCTTTATTGCCGCCGCCTTTGTTACCACCCTTGTTACTGCCGTAATTGCGCGTCGGGCCAGGTTGTGCCACGCCGCGTGCGGTGCCATCGAGCTTGAAGAATGACATCGTGGCTTGCAGTTGCTCGGCCTGGCTGCTCATTTCTTCGGCAGTGGCCGCCAGTTCTTCCGAGCTGGAGGCATTTTGCTGCGTGGTCTGGCTTAACTGCATCACGGCGGCATTGATCTGGCTGACGCCGGAGGATTGTTCGCTCGACGCGGCGGCGATTTCCTGTACCAGGTCCGAGGTCTTGCGAATGCTGGGCACCATTTCGTCGAGCAGTTTGCCGGCTTTCTCGGCCAGTTCGACACTGCTGCTGGCGACTTCGCCAATCTCTTGGGCGGCAATCTGGCTGCGTTCTGCCAGCTTGCGCACTTCAGCGGCAACCACCGCAAAACCCTTGCCGTGCTCGCCGGCACGGGCTGCTTCGATGGCGGCATTAAGGGCCAGCAAATTGGTCTGGTAAGCGATGTCGTCGATGATGCCGATCTTGCGGGCGATCTGCTTCATCGCCGCGACGGTGGCGTTGACCGACACACCGCCTTCGGCTGCTTCACGTGCTGCCTTGCTGGCCATGCCATCGGTGACCTTGGCGTTCTCGGTGTTCTGGGCAATCGACGACGACATCTGCTCGATCGAGGCGCTGGTTTCTTCGACGCTGGCGGCTTGCTCGCTGGAGGCTTGCGACAGCGACAGCGAGGTTGCGCTGACTTCTTCGGATGCGCTGGCCAGTGCCTGCGCACCGCTGTTGACGTCGGAGACAACTTGCGACAGCTTGGCGATCATCGCCTGCATCGAGCGCAGCATCTGGCCTGTTTCGTCGTTGGCCGTCGAATCGATGCGCACGGTCAGGTCGCCTTCGGCCAGCCGGTTGGCGGCATCGCGGGCCTTGTTCAACGGGATCGTCACGCTGCGGCTGATGATCACGCCGAGCGCGATTCCGAGCAGCACGCCGATGGCCATTGCCGCCAGCATCAGCGTACGGCTGTTTTCGTACAGTGCGGTGGTTGCGGCTGCCGTATCCTTGGCGCGACTTTCCTTGATCACGGTCAGTTCGGTCATCTGGTCATCGATGGCATCGGCTTTTGTACGTGACTCAGCCAGGGCCTTGGTCAATCCTTCACTGCGCTGTTGCAATGGTTCGGCACCAGCCAGCGTCAGAACTTGTTGCAGGTCGCGCTGGTAATCTTCCCAGTTCTTGTCGAACGTAGTGAAGATTTCTTTTGCGCGCGGCGCAAAGAATAGTGGCTTGGACTTGGCCACCAGGTCCTTGACCGCCGTGCTGCTCTTGGCGATCGAGGCCAGATGTGCTGCACGTTCTTCCTGCGTGGTTGCCAGCAGGTAGTTCGCGCGTGCACGGCCGATATAGATCAGGTTGATGTTGGCTTCCTTGATCAACGAGATGCCCAACAGGTCCTGCTGATACATCGCATCAGCCATGTCGTTGATCTTGTTGGCGCTGTTGATGCCGATCCCGCCCACCACGATGCTGATGGCAGCGACAAGGATGAAGCCGACTAGCAGTCGTACGCCGATTTTGATATTGGAAAACATGATGGATCCTGTGGGTGAAGTGAGCGAAGGCGTGGTGGGTTGAGAAAAACAGTTATCCGGGAATCGGAAGACTGCGGGTAAGACTGGCTTGTCTGACGAGTGCAGGTACATCGAGGATCAGCGCGACATCGCCGCTGCCAAGAATGGTCGACCCACTGATGCAATCGACCTGGCTGAACAGCTGGCCAAGTGGCTTGATGACGGTCTGGAATTCGCCCAGCAGGGTGTCGACCACCAGGCCGGCGCGCTGTCCGGCGTGCTTGAGGACGACGATGTTTTCGCGTCGGGCCGGCGTACCGCCGACGCTGAACAGGTCACGCAGCCGGATGAACGGCAACACGCTGCCGCGCAGATCGGTGTAATCGTGACCGGGTTCGGCGCTGTATTCGATGCATTCCTCGATCATGTCTAGCGGGATCGCAAATACCGATTTGCCGATCTCGACCATGAAGCCATCGATGATGGCCAGCGTCAGCGGCAGTCGTACCGTGACGGTGGTGCCGACGCCTTCGGCGCTGGCGACGCTGACGCTGCCGCGCAGCGCGGTGATGTTGCGCTTGACGACATCCATGCCGACACCGCGACCGGACAGGTTGGTCACTTCGGCGGCGGTCGAAAAACCCGGTTCGAAGATCAGGTCGTAGATGTCGCCATCGCTCAGTTCGCGGCCAGCATCGACCAGTCCGCGTTCGATGGCCTTGGCCAGGATGCGCTCGCGCTTGAGTCCGCCGCCGTCGTCGCTGACGGTGATGACAATCGCACCGGAGTCATGGCAGGCATCGAGGGTAACGCGTCCGCGTACCGGCTTGCCGCTGGCAACACGTACTGCGGCCGGTTCGATGCCGTGGTCGATCGCATTACGCACCAGATGCAGCAAGGGATCGCCAATTTTTTCGACCACGGTCTTGTCGAGTTCGGTCTCTTCGCCGTGGATTTCAAGGGCGATATCCTTGCCGATCTCGCGCGAGACATCGTGCACGACGCGCTGGAAACGGTTGAAGGTCGCGCCGATTTTGACCATCCGCAGTTGTAGTGCGCTGTCGCGCACTTCCTGCACCAGGCTAGATAATTTCGAGCTGCTTTCCTGTAACTCGCTGTTCTGGGCGCGGCGTGCGATCAGGTTCACGCCGGCACCGGCGATGATCAGTTCGCCGACCAGATTGATGAGCTGGTCGAGCTTGTCGGCATCGACGCGGATCGAGCGATTTTCCTGCGCGCCGGTATCGCGCACCTGCTGCTGGCGGGTCAG
>CANFED010000367.1 GCA_947445995.1 Oxalobacteraceae bacterium
TCACAAGTTCTGATTGGTAGCAGGCTGCGGCCTGCGGCCATCATGACTGCATGACAAGAAAAGCACCTTCGGGTGCTTTTTTTAATTCTGCCCCTCGATCATATTGCGTTCAAGTAACTGGCTCGCTGGTCGTTATAAAGACACGTCCCCTTTTTGCAGGTGTCTTATGCGTGCTGTTTTCCTATTGCTAGGTAGCCTTTTGTTTGTTGGGCCAGTCAATGCTGCCGAACCCGCAGAGCCTGCCGCCAACCGTGCTGCTGCCGCTGAGCATGGTGCTAAAGCGGGTAGCGTGGCTGCTGCCATCAAGGAAGTGACCCAACCTGTCAAGCCGCCGTCGGTCATCAAGGAGGCCCCGATGTCGGGCGCGGACCGAACGCTTGCAAGGGATGCGGCGCAGCGGGAAGAGGAGCTGGGTGTGCGTCTGAAGGCAAGCCTCGCCCGTCTGGAAAAGGCCAATATTGCGGCACGCCAGGCGGCGCAGAGACCACGTCCTGTTCCACGGCCGAGGGTTGTTCCGGCGGAGCCGATTGCGATGGTGCCGCATGCGACACACTGGGACTACGAGGGTGAAAATGGCCCGCTGCGCTGGGGGCGCATCAACCCGGCCTGGTCGCAATGTGACTCCGGCCAGCGCCAGTCACCGATCGATATTCGCGATGGAATCCGGGTTGATCTGGAGCAGATCTATTTTGATTACAAGCCGGCCCGTTTCAGCGTTCTCGACAATGGGCACACCGTACAAGTGAACCTGGGCGCAGGTAACACCATCACCGTCGCCGGAAAAATGTACGAGCTGGTGCAGTTCCATTTTCATCGCCCTTCGGAGGAGCGTATCAACGGCCGGAATTTTCCGATGGTGGCGCATCTGGTGCACAAGGATGCAGATGGCAAACTTGCCGTCGTCGCTGCAATGATTACCGAGGGTGCGGCGAGCCCGTTAGTGCAAACTATCTGGAATAACCTGCCGCTGGAAAAAAATGAGACGACCTCGCCATCGATGACCATCGACGTGAACCAGTTGTTGCCAGTCCAGCGCGAGTACTACACCTATATGGGATCAATTACGTCGCCGCCGTGTACCGAAGGCGTGTTGTGGCTGGTGATGAAAGCACCGATCCAGTTGTCTGCGCCGCAGATGGCGATTTTTGCACGGCTGTATCCGATGAATGCGCGCCCTATCCAGATCGGCAGCGGCCGGCTGATCAAGGAATCGAATTAATTACTGTTCGTTGAAGCGCGTCCGGATGGCTTCAAGTCGCTGGCGATTGGCCCCTAGATCCTTGATGCCAAGTCGCGACGCAGAGCGCATCTGGATCACGCCAGCTGGTTCGTCGAGGACAAACTCGACGTCATCGACAAATTTGAGCAGCCGGGTCTGGAATTGTGCATACAAATAATCCGGTTCGGAGGTGACGACCGTGGCACCGTCCATTTTTCCGATGATATCTGCGAGCCTGCGGAACGCTGTTTTGCCATCGCCGGTGTACGTGATGGGCGTAATGACGTGATAGTCGGTGTGTGGTTGCGAACCGGCATAACTCGACACGACATTCGATGAAGTCACGATCGGCGGCTTGAGCATTCCTCCGTGCAAGCCAAGGTCTGTCGGGCGCTTGCCGCTCAATAGCCCCAGTTGTCCGGCAGCCAGCAATCCCAACGGCAGGACAAGAATAACGAATAGAACGACGATGCCGAGGGTTTTTGTCATGATGGCAATGAGCGAGGTGTTGGGAGAGGCACCTTAGCATGGCGAGAACGGCAGTTACAACACATCTTGTTCCCGTAATTGCGCCAGTCGTGTGTCCGAATAGCCGAGCAAGCCAGTCAGTACTTCGTCCGTGTGTTGTCCCAGCAAGGGTGGCGCAGAGCGGCAGGTCGGCGGCGTCTGTGACATCCGTATCGGACTGCCGATCAGTCTGGCGCTGGCACCAGCGGGATGCGGCAGATCGACTTGCAAACCGCGCGCAACGACTTGCGGGTTCTCGAATACCTCTTGCAGATTGTTGATCGGGCCGCACGGCACGCCGGCCACTTCGAGCAAGCTTAGCCATTCTTCCCTGGTGCGCTTGACCACCATCTCTGCCAGCAAGGGCACCAGTGCATCCCTGTTCTGGACACGCAGCGGATTGGTGACGAAGCGTGGATCGTCAGCGAGTCCGGGGCAGTCGCCGGCAGTGACAAATTTGCGGTATTGGCGATCATTGCCAGCGGCAACGATCAGATGGCCATCGGAAGTGGCGAAGGTCTGGTAGGGCACGATGTTCGGATGGGCATTGCCCCAGCGCTGCGGAACGTCGCCACTGGCCAGGTAATTGGTGCCCATGTTTGCCATCATGGCGACTTGCACATCGAGCAATGCGAGGTCAATGGCCTGACCTTCTCCGGTACGGTCGCGGTGACTCAACGCTGCCAGTACCGCGACGCTGGCGTACATGCCGGTCATCAGGTCGGTAATGGCGATTCCTGCTTTTTGCGGTCCACCACCGGGCAGCGCGTCGCGTTCGCCCGTGACCGACATGAACCCGCCCATGCCCTGAATGATGAAATCGTAGCCCGGACGATGCGCGTATGGCCCGGTCTGGCCGAAGCCGGTAATCGAGCAATAGATCAGATCGGGCTTGACCTGTTTCAGGGACGCGTAATCGAGGCCATATTTTTCCAGTTGGCCGACCTTGTAGTTTTCCAGCACGACGTCCGATTGTGCTGCCAGTTCCCGGATGATTTGCTGTCCTTCGGCGGTCGTGATGTCGATCGTTACCGACCGTTTGCCCCGATTGGCAGCGAGATAATAGGCGGCTTCGGTGGTGTCGTTGCCGTCGGCATCGCGCAGGTAAGGAGGTCCCCAGGCGCGGGTGTCGTCACCGCTGCCGGGTCGTTCAACTTTGATGACATCGGCACCCAGGTCGGCAAAAGTTTGCCCGCACCACGGACCGGCCAGGACGCGCGTCAGGTCCAGTATGCGCAAATGGGAGAGGGCTGAAGGCATGGAATTGTTTGACATGGGCGAGCTCGTTTCGGCAAAGTCAGGTTGGGGTCGGCAGACCAATTACACTTGAGACGAATACCGGAGAATACAGTTGACGTCCTCCCCGCCCTAACGGACGGAAATTCCTACAGCTAGCGTCGCACGTCCGCGACGGAGAATGTTTAACGCAGCATTGGTGTCACGATCATGGACGCAACCACAATCACTGCATTCCCATTCCCTTATTCCAAGGCCTGCGATACCTTTCGGCCGCGAGTCAGGCAAGGTGCCGCAACTCGAACAGGTTTGGGAGGTAAATCGTTCGTTCACTTCTTCAAACCATGCGCCATGCTTAACAGCCTTGTACGCAAGTTTATTACGGAAGGACGACCAGCCAGCATCCAGAACAGACTTCGCCATGCTGGTTCTGGCGAGTCCTGCGGCGTTGACATTCCCAACCGCGATGTAGTCGAACTCTCGGACGATACGGTCCGAAAGCTTATGGTGAAAATCATTACGCCGGTTCGCAATCTTGGTATGAATAGCGCTGATTCGACGCTTCTTCCGCGCGCGCTGCGCCCTAGCAAGCACTTGTTCTGCCCCGCGATAGAAGCGCGGTGCCTCAATTTTTTCACCAGTGGACAGCGTAGCGAAATCTTTCAGTCCAAGATCGATACCAACCCCGCGTTCGGGGCTGCGGGTGCCAACGGGCACAACGGAAACGTCAATTACGATGTTCAGAAACCAGTTGCCGCGAGAGTCTTTGGAAAAGTTCGTGCCGTCCTTGATCTTGCCTTCCGGGAGGGCGCGACTGTTAAACACCCGGAAAGTATTTCCTGCGAAGTGAAACGCATCACCCTCGCGTTTCAGTTCGCGCCCCTTGAGCGGAACCCA
>CANFED010000368.1 GCA_947445995.1 Oxalobacteraceae bacterium
GCAGCCTTCGCACCAGGTGGCCCAGAAATTGACAAGGACCACCTGCCCTTTCAGATTCGCGAGGTCGACCGGCTTGCCATCCGGATCGTTAAGCAGCAGCGGCATCGGCGGCTGGCCCTGGCCGGAAAACGCCACCCAGGCCGCCTGCGCCTGCGCCACAGGGGTCGCCGCCAGGGCCAGCAAGGTCGTCGTCGCCAGCAGCAACAGTCGTAACGAAGTGCGCATCAGGGCCGGTCAGCCTGTGATTTCAAGCGAGGTAATCTTGTACTTGAAGTTATCCGGATCAAGGCTGTCAACGCGGGCGGCCTTGCCGTCTTCAATGATCATCGCGTTCGGATACATGAAGAAGCCGATCTTGCCTTTTTTGTCGCCCGGCAGTTGCACGTCATGCGCGTAGTTGTAGGCCATCCAGTTCATTTCCCACGAACCGAACAGACGCTTGCGGGCCGCCACGACCTTCACGTCACTGACTGGTAAGCCGCCGCCTTCTTCGAGCACGACCTTGCGCACGTCGGCCGGATCGACCGGCACCCAGCCGTAACCGGCCAGATAAACTTCGGCGCGGCAATGCTGGGCTTTGGTGATGTCACCGGATTTGCCGAGCGACTTGTAGCCGAGCCTGGAATCCGCCACGCGCACGCCGTAGACATCGCGGGCCGGAACGCCGACCGCGCGGGCCAGGCCGACGAACAATGCGTTGAGGTCGCCGCACTTGCCGCCAAGGTTGTTCGATTCGAGCATGGACTTGATGTCGCCGACGCCGCAGCCGCGTACCTTGGCATCGCGGTGGGTGTTGTCGACGATCCAGTCATAGATTGCCTGCGACTTGGCGATGTCTGTCTTGGCACCTTTGGTGATCTCCTGGGCGGTCTTGAGCACGATGCCATCGGTCGGCAACAGGTCGGTCGGGGCCAGCGCGAGCTTGCGTTCGGCGGGATCGAGCTGCTCGTTGTTCGGTGCGGCACTCAGATCGACAATGCGGTCACGCGTCATGATGCGGGTGGTGACTTCGACAATCGGCTTGTCGCTGCCAGTAAATTCGGCCACCAGGATGCCGGCACCATAGGTCGCGTCCTGTACGATCTGGGCTTTGCCACCGTCGGTCTTGAAAGTCGTCGTCAAGACTTTCTGGTAATCGGTATTGACGGTCGGGATCGGCAACCAGACGCTCGCTGCACCAGTGCTAATGAGTTCGACGCGCGTCGTCACGTCAAACGTGCGCCACGGGCCTTCGGTGGCAAAGGCAGCCTGACCGAAAGGCACGACGGAAACAGCAGACGCAATGGCAGTGGTTTTGAGGAAGGTGCGGCGATCCATGATGTTCCCTGAAGTAGAAAAATTGACTGAACTGTCGCGGATTGCCGCAGCGCCGGTGGCACCAACCTTGTTTTGCAATCCACACTAAACTGGCGAGAGTTTAGCTTACTCGCCAATAAATCACCGCATGCCGATCTCGCCCAAAAAACTTCTTCTTTCAAAGTGGACTGCCTTGATACCGATCAATCGCGAAAAGCATTTTCTGGTTTCACGCGTGATCGTTCCCGAGGATGGTTCGCCAATCACCCATGTTGACTTGCAAGCCGTCCACTCCCAGCGTACTGAAACCATCACCTGGCGCAGCCTCGAAAATACCGCCGTGTGGACGATCGGATGGAAATGACCGTGCCCGCGCTGCAATGCCGAGCGGTGCGCAAAGCCTACGGCAATGGTCGCGTCGTGCTGGCGCAACTGGACTTCGTGCTGCAACCCGGCGAGTACATCGCGATCATGGGCGAATCCGGCGTCGGCAAATCGACGCTACTTAATCTGATCGCCGGACTCGACATGCCCGACAGCGGCAGCGTGCTCATTGATGGCGTGCCGATTTCGGGCCTGAGCGACGATGACGCGACCCGTCTGCGGCGTGAGAAGCTCGGCTTCATTTTTCAGGCCTTCCATGTCTTGCCGCACCTGACGCTGGCGCAAAATGTCGGCTTGCCGCTGTTGCTCAACGGCACCTCGCTCGCGCGGGCGAACGAAATGCTCGACAAGGTCGGCCTGGCGGGTCGCGGCAATGATTTTCCGCGCCAGTTGTCGGGCGGCGAAATGCAGCGTGTCGCCATTGCGCGTGCGCTGGTGCATCGCCCGACGCTCATCCTGGCCGATGAACCGACCGGCAACCTCGATCCCGAGACCGCCGCCGACGTGCTGCAGTTGCTGCGCAGCGAGATCAAGGCCAACGGTGCCTCGGCCATCATGGTCACGCATTCGCTGGCCGCGGCCGCCACCGCCGATCGCACGTTGATCCTGACCAGTGCCGGACTGCATCCGTTGCCGGCCGCTGCCGCTGCATGATCGCGCTGCTGACGCGCTGGCTGGTGTTCGGCGAATGGCGCGCCCATCCGTGGCGGGCAGTGGCCGCGATCGCTGCCATTGCGCTGGGGGTCGGGCTGGGCTTTGCCATCGACCTGATCAATGGCGCGGCCTTCAATGAATTCTCGGCTGCCGCACGCAGCCTGACAGGGCAGTCGGACCTGCAGGTGCGCGGCGCGCAACCGCTGTTCGATGAAAAAGTCTATCCGCAACTGGCGCGCCGTGACGGTGTCGTGCTGGCCAATCCGGTGCTGGAAATCGATGCCACGCTTCCGGGCAAGAACCCGGACCAGCGCGGCGCGCTGAAAATCCTCGGCATCGACATGTTCCGTGCCTCCGCCCTCGCCCCCGATCTGCTCGGCGTGCCCTCCGAAAACCATCCGTTCGACACGCTGGCCGATGACGCGATCTTCCTGTCACCGGCAGCGCAAGACTGGCTCAAGGTCAAGGTTGGCGACACGCTGCAACTGCAAAATGGTACGGCTCTGGTTGACCTGCGCGTGGCCGGCGGCATCGTCCGTGCACGACCCGGCCAGCGTATTGCGGTGATGGACATCGCTGCTGCGCAGTGGCGCTTCGAGCGGCTCGGCAAGTTGTCGCGCATCGATCTCAAGCTCGCGACCGGCATCACGCGCGCGAGTTTTCGCAGCAAGCTGGCGGCCGAATTCCCGGCGCTGCTGGTGACCGAGAGCGCCGATCAGCAAGCGCGCAGTGCCAACATGTCACGCGCCTATCGGGTCAACCTGAATGTGCTGGCGCTGGTGGCGCTGTTCACTGGCGCGTTCCTGGTATTTTCGACGCAGGCCTTGTCGGTACTGCGGCGGCGTTCGCAATTCGCGCTGCTGCGCGTGATCGGCCTGACGCGCGGCCTGCTGCTGCGCCAGGTGCTGCTCGAAGGCGCGTTGCTGGGCGCGCTCGGATCGCTGGTCGGACTGCTCGGCGGCTACGCACTGGCGGCGCTGGCCTTGCAATATTTTGGTGGCGATCTCGGCGGCGGCTATTTCCCCGGTATCCGGCCGAGCGTGCAATTAAATTGGGTAACAGCGATTATTTTCTTCGTGCTCGGCACCGGCATTGCGCTGCTCGGCAGTCTGGCTCCGGCACTCGAAGCGGCGCGTGCGCAACCGGCACCGGCACTCAAGTCCGGCAGCGAAGATGTGGCACTGGCGCGCTTGTCGACGCCGTGGCCGGCGCTGGCGTGCCTGCTGCTGGCCGCGCTGCTGACGACCTTGCCACCGGTCTTCGAACTGCCGCTGTTCGGCTATCTGGCCGTGGCCCTGCTGCTGGTCGGCGGGATCGCGCTGATGCCGCGTTGTGCGGCGCTGGTGTTTGCGGCGCTGAGCCGGCACGGACAACAGCAACCGGTCACGATGCTGGCGCTGTCACGTCTGGCCAATGCGCCGAATCAGGCCTCGATTGCACTGGGCGGCGTGCTGTCGAGCTTTAGCCTGATGGTGGCGATGGCCATCATGGTGTCGAGTTTCCGGGTCTCGGTCGATGACTGGC
>CANFED010000369.1 GCA_947445995.1 Oxalobacteraceae bacterium
GGAATCACCAGAGAGGCGTCGAGGAACAGATCGATATCGCCGCCGCGCCGCAAGTCATCACTACGAGAGCCGAACAAATAGATTTTTCCGTCCGGGTCGATGTCATGGATGACTGATCGAATGATGTTGACTTCTTTATCTAGCAATCTCATGAAATGCCTCGATGACAGGTAATGCGATGCGCTGCCGTATCGCTTTTTGAATCATACCGGCTGAGCCGTGGCCGTCAATGCGTCAAGTCATGATGCGGATGAAATCTGTCGTCGCAGAGGCTTAACGCAGCACCAGCAAATACAGCAACAACACATTGAGCACCACCGAAATGATCGCCACGCTGCGCCAGATCGACAGCGGATCGCGTTGCAGCAGCGGCAGTGCCGGTGGCTTGTCGAGCGCGCGGGTGGCGCCGCGTTCCAGTGCCAGCAATAATTCTTCAGCGGTTTCAAAGCGGGCCTCCGGGTCACGGGCGACCGCTTTCAGGAGCACGTTTTCCAGCCAGTGTGGTATCTCGGGCCGGGTGCGCGTCGGCGGGACCGGCTCATTGAAACGCGGTCGCTGGAAGGCTTCGATCTCGCCATACGGATAGCGCCGGGTCAGCAATTGGTACAGCGTGACGCCGACCGCATACAGATCGGTCTGGCGCGAGGCTGGTGCCTGGTCGAACTGTTCGGGTGCGAGGTAGGACGGCGTGCCGGCTTGCGTGGTCGCTTGCTGCGCACCATCCAGTCCGGATTGCGCGACGCCAAAATCGAGCAGGCGCAATTCGCCGTCGCTGCCGATGTGCACATTGGCCGGTTTGATATCGCGATGCAGGATGCTGCGCCGGTGCAGTGCGCCGACGGCACGCACCAGGCGCGTGCCATGCGCGATGACATCGGGAATCGTGAAATGGATGGCACCGTCGAGTTGCTGTTGCAGCGTGCTGCCGTCGTGCCAGGTGGTCAGGAAATACAGCGCGCTGCGTTGCTCGGGCGTGATCACCTGAACAAAAAATCGCGCTACTGCGCGGCGCGCCAGCCATTCTTCATGGGCAAAGGCAGCACGTTCCTGCGGGTCGCTGCCGCAACCCGGTTGCAGGGTTTTCAGGACCAGCGCA
Organism: Oxalobacteraceae bacterium; assembly: GCA_947445995.1. Lineage (GTDB taxonomy): Bacteria > Pseudomonadota > Gammaproteobacteria > Burkholderiales > Burkholderiaceae_D > Actimicrobium. The sequence continues at coordinate 1,097 of CANFED010000369.1, forward strand.
CGCTGCGTGCGCTGGTCGGTGACCCGATAGAGCAGCGTGCTGCGCGAGTCGTGCAGCACGCTGTCAATCCGGTAGCCATCGATGGTCTGGCCGGGCTTGAAGCGCGGCGGCACCGGGAGTGCTTGCAGGCTCGATAGTGCATCGCGCAGATTCTGTTCCGGCAGCGCATCGATGCGCAGCACCATCGCGCTGGCGTTGTCGCCGCCGCCGGCGTCGAGTGCGGCTTGCACCAGCGCTGTGGCACAGGACTCCGCGTCGAATTTGTCCTGCGCCAGCCCGGATAGATGGCTGCCGATATCGTGGTCGCGCAAGGCACTCCATACGCCATCGGTGACCAGCAGCAGCACGTCGCGCACCAGCAGTTCGCCCATGCCGTGATCGACCGCCAGCCGCGAATCGAGACCGATGGCGCGGGTCAGCACATGCTGCATTTCCGGTTTGTCCCAGACATGGTCGGTCGTCAGTCGGGTCAGCACGCCGGCACGCAGCAAGTACAAGCGGCTGTCGCCGACATGCGCAAAATAATAGAAGCCGCCGCGCAGCACCACGCACGTCAGCGTGGTGGCCATGCCGGTCAGTTCGGTACGTACCGAACCCTGATGCTGGACCCAGCTATTGGTCGCCGTCAGGACCCGGTCGAGCGCTTGCGATACCGGCCAGGTGTCGGGCGTCGCGTAGTAATCCGACAGCAGACCGCGCACCGTGTATTCGGCGGCCTCGCGACCACCATCATTGCCCGAGACACCATCGGCGATCGCCGCCAGCACACCCTTGGTCAGCAGTTCCGGTTCGCGCGGCGTGACGACGCCGACGAAGTCTTCATTGCGTGCGCGCGGTCCGGCCTGCGTCGCGTGGCCGATGGCGAGGGTCAGACCCATTTCAGATTCTGGCATTCGTCATGGCGGCGCTGCCCCAGGTCGTGCGCCAGCGACCCTTGACCGATGACAGGCCGATCAGCGCAACGACGGCGAGCGCGGCAAAGATCGTCAGACCGACTTGATAACTGCCAGTCATCTGTTTCGAAAAGCCCAGGCTCGATGCCAGATAAAAACCACCGATGCCGCCCGCCATGCCGACCAGCCCGGTCATCACGCCGATTTCCTTGCGGAAGCGCTGCGGTACCAACTGGAACACCGCACCATTGCCGGTGCCCAGCGCCAGCATCGCACCGACGAATACGATCACTGCCGGCACCGCCGAGTCCAGCCCGAGGCTGGCAATGAACAGGAAGATGGCCGCAAGGACGTACATGATCGACAGCGTCTTGATGCCGCCGATGCGGTCGGACAAGCGGCCACCCATTGGTCGCACCATCGACCCGGCGAACACGCAGGCCGCAGTGAAGTAGCCCGCCGTCACCGGCGACAATCCGTACTGGCTGTTGAAGTAAATCGTCAGCGACGAGGCCAGTCCCGAAAAGCCGCCAAAGGTCACGCTGTAGAAGAACATGAACCACCACGCATCCTTGTCCTTGAGCACCTGCATGTATTCGAGCAGGGATTTAGGCGGCGGTGCCGACGGCGCATCCTTGGCGAACACCATGTACACCACCAGCGCGATGCCGAGCGGGATCAGGCACAGGCCGAACACATTTTGCCAGCCGAAGGCCAGCGCCAGTGTCGGCGCGAACAGGGCGGCGAAGGCCGTGCCCGAATTGCCGGCACCGGCAATGCCCAATGCGGTGCCCTGATGCTCGGGCGGATACCAGCGCGAGGCCAGCGGCAACGCCACCGCAAACGCGGCACCGGCGACACCAAGGATGACACCGAGGGCCAGGATGCTGTGATAACTGTCGAGCTGACCCTGCCAGGCCCAGACCATGCCGGCAATCACGATGACCTGGCCGATGGCACCAGCCCGCTTTGGTTTCAGATGATCAACCAGCACCCCCATGACGATGCGCAGCAGTGCACCGGCAAGCAGCGGCGTGGCGACAATCAGCCCTTTTTGGGCGGCGGTCAGGCCGAGGTCTTTGGCAATCTGCACACCCAGCGGGCCGAGGATCACCCAGACCATGAAGCTGAGGTCGAAATAAAAAAAGGCGGCCAGCAGCGTGGGTGTGTGTCCGGCTTTCCAGAAGGAGGTTTTTTGCATGATGACGGGGCCGCGATAAGTGGAAGTGCACCAGCTAACGCAAGCCCTGTGCCACCAAAAATTTGCTGCTGCGGCTGATTGTGCGTGTTTGCCGGTGCGTTTTTTGGCGCTGCACCAAAGAGTGCGTCGGTGCGCCTGATCCGGGTGCGTTTTTGTCCGGGGCGTTGGTGCAACAGCGCCAATCTTCATTGGCACCGCTTTTGCTTAGAGTGAAGAACGCAAGTCGCACGGCGACGACAAGATATATCGAGGATACGAATGAAGAAGCTCAAGCTGGTCATGGTCGGGAACGGGATGGCAGGTGTGCGTACGCTCGAAGAGCTGCGCAAGATCGCCCCGGATATCTACGACATCACGGTGTTCGGTGCCGAGCCGTATGCCAACTACAACCGCATCCTGCTCTCGCCGGTGCTGGCTGGCGAGCAAACCATCAAGGACATCATGTTGAATGATGTCGACTGGTACGAAGACAACGACATCACGCTGCACCTCGGCAAAAAGATCGTCACGATCGACCGCATCAAGCGCGTCGTCATTGCTGACGATGGCACCACCGCCGAATACGACCGCCTGCTGATGGCCACCGGCTCGAATCCGTTCATGCTGCCGGTGCCGGGCAAGGACCTGGCTGGCGTGATCTCGTACCGCGATATCCACGA
>CANFED010000370.1 GCA_947445995.1 Oxalobacteraceae bacterium
AAGGTCCGCGAGTTGACCGGTGGACTGGGCGTCGACCATGTCATCGAGGTCGGCGGTCCGGGAACGTTGCCGCAATCGATTGATGCAGTCCGCGTCGGTGGCAACATCATGCTGATCGGCGTACTGACCGGTTACACCGGCGATGTGCCAACGGCAGCACTGATGGCCAAGCAGGCACGCTTGCAGGGCCTGATTGTCGGCAGCCGGCAGCAGCAGATGGACATGGTCAAGGCCATCGATGCGACCGGCGTGCGCCCTATCATCGATCGCCGTTTCGGCCTCACTGATCTCGCTGATGCATTCCGCTATCAGGCCAGCGGCGCGCATTTCGGCAAGATCTGTCTGGAGTTTTAAAAGTAGGAACTGGCTGCCTCGCAACGGCGTCTGGTGCGTTGTTGCGAGGCGACCTGCCTAATTGCCCAAGGCATCGAGAAGCGCCCTGTGAAACCGCTCCGGATCTTCCATTTGCGGCGCATGACCCAGGCCCTGGAATTCGATCAAGCGTCCTTGTCGAATCTGACGAACCGCATTTTTTCCGAGGACCTTGTAATTGCCTAGCTGCGCCTTGAGGGACGCCGATGCCATATCGCTGCCGATTGCCGTGGTGTCCGCATCGCCGATCATCAATAGCGTCGGCATGGTCAATAACGGGAATTCATAAAGTACTGGCTGCGAGTAAATCATGTCGTAGATCAACGCCGAATTCCAGGCCACTTGTTGCTGTCCCGGACCACGGTTGAGGCCCGCCAGCATATCGACCCAGCGGCTGTATTCCGGCTTCCAGCGATTGTTGTAGTAGGTCGATTTTTCATAGCTTTCAATCGATGCCGCGGTGATTTTCAGCTCGCGCGCGTACCACTGATCAACGCTTCGATAAGGCACCCCCAACGCTTTCCAGTCTTCCAGCCCGATCGGGTTCACCATCACCAAGTGCTCCACTGTTTGTGGAAACATCAAGGCAAAGCGCGTTGCCAGCATGCCACCCGTGGAGTGACCAACCACGACCGCACGCGTTACCCCGAGTTGCTTGAGCAAGGCCTCGGTATTGGAGGCCAGTTGCTGGAATGTGTACTGATAATGGGCAGGCTTGGTGGAGGCGCAGAACCCGACCTGGTCAGGCGCGATCACGCGATAACCGGCCGTATTGAATGCCTTGATGGTCGCTTCCCACGTGGCGCCGCAAAAATTTTTACCGTGCAGCAGCAAGGCAGTCTTGCCATTCGGCGTGCCTGACGGTGCCACATCCATATAGGCCATGTCCAGTTCCTCGCCTTGTGAGCGGAACTGAAAATGACCTACTGGAAACGGATACGTAAATCCCTGTAACTCTGGACCGTAGACCGGCCCTGAATCAACGGCCTTTACCGGTGTCGCTGCCAGCGCAAGCACCAGCAGCGGCCAACACCGTCGTGTGACACGGGACATGCAGCGGTGCCCTATTTCTGAGCAAACCCGATGAAGCCGGTTCAAGGCGCGACGGCCGTCAAGCCCATCGTTGGATCACTGATGCCGATGACATAGACGGCGATGACCGTAATCAAACCAGTCATGACGAGATAGTAAATCGTTGGAATAATCGTCATGCGAATCACCTGCCCTTCACGTCCGAGCATACCGACTGTCGCCGACGCCGCCACGACATTGTGAATCGCGATCATGTTACCCGCCGCTGCACCGACCGCTTGTGAAGCGACCAGCATTGCACCGGATACGCCAATCAACTGGGCAGTGTCAAACTGGAACTGCGCCATCATCAGGTTCGATACGGTATTGGAGCCAGCAATAAAGGCCCCCAGTGCGCCTATCGAAGGAGCGAAGAACGGATAGATACTGCCGACGCTGCTGGCAACCAGTTCTGCCATTGCGCGCGGCATCGACGGCAAGTCCGCAAGGTTGACGCCCGAGTTAATCAGGATACGCACCATTGGAATCGTGAAGATCAGCACGAAGCCCGCACCCAGCAAAGTCTTCGACGATTCCGAGATCGCGGCGGTCATCGCGCTGACCTTCATGCGTTGCAGCAGGAACGTCGCCAGCACGACCATCACCATGATGCCACCCGGCAGGAAGAGCAACTGGATATCTCCGGAGATACCGGTCTCGCCCAGAATATTTGTCCAGCCGAAGGCAAGGAAGGTTGTAAAGAATTCTTTGACGTCTGCATTGACACGAGACAACACCAGCAAAGCTGCCAGCAACACATACGGCAACCAGGCCATGCCGATCGACATCGGCTTCGTATTGGTCAAGCCTTCGAGTTTCATCTCGATACTGCCCATCCAGGCTACCGGCCATTCCTTGGCTTCGGCAAAATCCCATGTGTTCTTGGGGATCAGGAATCCCGCCTTCGCTGCAGGAACAACAATGATCAGTCCGACCAGTGCCCCAATCATTGATGGAAATTCAGGGCCGAGGAAAATACCGGCTGCCGCATACGGAAGAACAAATGCCAGACCTGCAAAAATCGCGAAAGGTGCAATCGACATGCCTTCGAGCCAGGATTTTTTCTGTCCAAAAAACCGGGTCATCATGATGCACATGAAGAGTGGCATCAGGATGCCGATGATGGCATGCGTGATCGCGACTTCAGAGGTAATAAGACGGAAAAACACATCCCAGTCAGAGCCATTTGCAATCAATGTTTCTGTAATCCCGGTTTTATCCAGGCCACCGGTAACCCCAACCACGATTGGCGTACCGACCGCACCAAAGGACACGGGCGTAGATTGAACCAGCATGCCGAGCATGACCGCACCGAGGGCAGGAAAACCAAGCGCCATCAGTAACGGTGCGACGACCGCAGCAGGCGTTCCGAAGCCTGAAGCCCCCTCGATAAAACAACCGAACAGCCACGCAACAATGATGACTTGAACCCGTCGATCCGGACTGATATTGGCAAAACCACCGCGTATCGCAGTAATCGCCCCGGAATGTTTTAGTGTATTTAACAGCAAAATAGCGCCGAAAATAATCCAGAGAATCGATCCGGTCAGTATCAATCCTTGCAGACTTGAAGCCAGGACGCGATTAAAAGACATGCTCCAGGCGGTGACGCCGATGAGCGCTGCCACTAAAAATACGACTGGCATGGCGCGTATGGCCGGCCAATTCAACCCGACGAGCAAGACGGCTGCCAGGACAAGGGGAACGAAAGCGAGGAGGGAAAGTGCTGTTGTAGTCAAACTGGATTCCTTTTTTATTTGCTTGTTGATCAAAACCTGAATTCAGGACGTTGATCACATCTGGTCGGGCCAGATCTGGGGACAGCCAGTGAGTGAAAATTGAAACGTGCAAGTTACCGGGGACCGGCGTCTCACTTGCTATCGTTGCAAAGAAAAAAACCACCAGAAGGTGGGTTTTCAGGTGCCATTTCAACAAAAGAAATGTAGCCGTAAAACTAAAACACAGTGCGCGACGGGGCCATCCTGCGTCAAGTCAACGGGTAATAACCGTTGTAACTGTTCTGCTTTTCAAATAGTCACGATTAATTTCTGTGGTGGTCTAATTTATGCAGACACCTCGATAGGTGAGAAACTCCACCACCAGAGGAAAAATCAATGACAAAGCAACGCCGGCAATTCGACATCAGTCTGAAGCTGGAAGTCGTTCGTATGATCAAGGAACAGGGACTGACGACCACACAGGTCAGTCAGAGCATGGATATCGGCGAGACCGCTATTCGTCGCTGGGTCAAGCAATTTGAGGCCGGGCAAAGCGGCCAGCGCGGCATCGGCAATCCGTTGACGGCAGACCAGCAGCGCATCCGCCAGCTGGCACACGAAAACCGTCAATTGCGAGGCGATGTCGATATTTTAAAAAACGCGCAACTCTGTGATGAACCGGT
>CANFED010000371.1 GCA_947445995.1 Oxalobacteraceae bacterium
CGGACACGCGCTTGGTAACCACGCCAGCGCCGGAATAAATCGTTGCGTAATCGCGCTCGACACCGGGCAGGCGCGTCATTTCGACGGCACCCAGCTGTTCGAGTGTTTCGGTATTGATGACGGCCGACATCGGTGTCAGCGGAATCGCGCCGCCGGTGTAACCGGTGCCGCCGCCGCGTGGAATGATGGTCAGCCCGAGTTCGATGCAGCCTTTGACCAAGCCCGCCATTTCATTTTCGGAGTCCGGCGTGAGCACGACGAACGGATATTCGACGCGCCAGTCGGTCGCATCGGTGACATGCGAGACGCGCGACAGGCCGTCAAATTTGATATTGTCTTTTTCGGTGTAGCGCGACAGAACCTTGTTGGTACGCTTGCGCAAATCATAGGTGCGCTTGAATTCTTCGCCGAAATCGGCGACCGCCTTGTGGGCCGCGCGCAGCAGCGCTTCGACATTGCTACTGCGGCGCATCGCGACGGCATCGCCGGCTTCGGCCAGCTCGGTGGTGATGCGACGCTTGTCGACTTCGTTCAGACGATGGTTCAGCGCATCGACCAGCGCCTGACGGCGCTTCGGATTGTCGAGCATGTCGTCTTGCAGATAGGGATTGCGCCGCACGACCCAGATATCGCCCAGCACCTCGTAGAGCATGCGCGCCGAGCGGCCGGTCTGGCGCGCGCCACGCAATTCGTCGAGCAAGTTCCACGCATCTTCCCCGAGCAGGCGAATGACGATTTCGCGGTCGGAAAACGACGTGTAGTTGTACGGAATTTCACGCAACCGTGAAGCGGCAGCATGGCCGCTGTCTGCGATGAGGGATTGAATTTGCGCCGGGGCGTTCATCGAATAATTGCCTGCAGGATTCTAAAAAAGCATTTTAGCGTATTGCGTTGCACCAGACTCGAACACCCTTTAACGAACAAGGGCAAGCAAAAATCAAAACCAGTTGCCGATATGACGCCACCAGTCATCCGGCACCGACAGCAACACGGTGGTAGCGGCCAGATAGCGTAAAAATTTTCCCAGCGCCATGTAGAAAACGCAGGGCCAGAAAGGCAAACGGGCCCAGCCGCCCAGCGTACACAACGGATCGCCCACCACCGGCAACCAGCTCAGCAGCATCGCCTTCGCACCGAAATACCGGACCCAGCGCATCCAGCGGCCATAGTCGTTCGGTGACAAGGCGCGCTTGGCACCGTACCCCATCCAGTAATCGACCGCACCGCCCAGCGTATTGCCGCAGGTGGCCACCAGAATCGTCGGCCAGAACAGCGCGGGATTGGCCTTGATCACCGCAAACACGGCGGGTTCCGAGCCGAACGGCAGCAAGGTGGCCGAGATAAAGCTGATCACGAATACCGATGTCAAGCCAACTGCAGGAGCAGCGACGATGGCGAGCAGCCAGAGTGTGGCGGCTTCTATCATGAGATCAGGTCAGACAGGCAGCGCGACAAGTGAATCAAGAGTGTCCTTTTTTTACTGACGATCAACATCGGAGGTGGCAGGGGCCGTCCATTATAATGAGGGTCCGAAGCATTTCCCATTTGCAGTGATTATCCGGCATCCGTCACGGCCGGATCTGCCACGCAGCACTCCGACAGCGCTCTCATGACCATCGACTATCTGCAGAAAATCCTTACCGCACGCGTCTATGACGTGGCCGTTGAAACCCCGCTGGAACTGGCACCTACGCTGTCGCAGCGCATCGGCAACCGGATTTATTTCAAGCGCGAGGACATGCAGAGCGTGTTCAGTTTCAAGTTGCGCGGAGCCTATAACAAGATGGCACATTTGCCTCCGGCGCAAATGAAACGCGGCGTCATCTGCGCCTCGGCGGGCAATCACGCACAAGGCGTGGCACTGAGCGCCACCCGGCTCGGTTGCCATGCCGTGATCGTGATGCCGACGACGACGCCGCAAGTCAAGGTCGATGCCGTCAAGGCGCGCGGCGGTGAAGTCGTCTTATTTGGGGAGTCGTTCAGCGACGCCTACGCACACGCACTGACGCTGGAAAAAAAGCTCAAGCTGACCTTCGTCCATCCGTTTGACGACCCCGACGTGATCGCCGGTCAGGGCACCATCGGCATGGAGATCCTGCGCCAGCACTCCGGTCCGATCCACGCGATTTTCGTCGCTATCGGCGGCGGCGGACTGATCGCCGGGATCGCGGCCTACGTCAAGGCCGTGCGTCCCGACATCAAGATCATCGGCGTGCAAACCACCGATTCGGATGCGATGGCACGCAGCATCAAGGCCGGCAAGCGCGTGACGCTGCCCGATGTCGGGCTGTTTTCGGATGGCACCGCCGTCAAGCTGGTCGGCGCAGAAACCTTTCGCATCGCGCAGTTACTGGTCGACGAAATCATCCTGGTCGATACCGACGCGGTCTGCGCAGCCATCAAGGATGTGTTTCAGGATACCCGCAGCATTCTCGAACCGGCCGGTGCACTGGCCGTGGCCGGTGCCAAGGCCTATGTCGAACGCTCGCTGAAAACCAAAAAACCGGTCAAAAACGAAACCCTGGTCACGATTGCGTGTGGTGCCAACATGAATTTCGATCGCCTGCGGTTTGTCGCCGAGCGGGCCGATGTCGGCGAATCGCGCGAGGCGGTCTTTGCGGTCACCATCCCGGAAGAGCGCGGCAGCTTCCGCCGCTTCTGCGAACTGGTCGGACCGCGCAATGTCACTGAATTCAACTACCGCATCAGCGACGCCGCCCAGGCCCATGTCTTCGTCGGTATCCAGATCGCCAATCGCGACGAATCTGCCAAGATTGCCATCCAGTTCGACAAGCATGGTTTCAAGACGCTCGACCTGAGTCAGGATGAACTGGCCAAGTCGCATATCCGCCATCTGGTCGGCGGCAAGAGTGCGCTGGCGCACGACGAATTGCTGTACCGCTTCGAGTTCCCCGAGCGGCCGGGCGCGCTGATGCGTTTCCTCGACAGCATGGCGCCAAACTGGAATATCAGCCTGTTTCATTACCGCAATCAGGGTGGCGATGTCGGCCGCATCCTGGTCGGCTTGCAGGTGCCTAAAAAAGAAATGAAAGCCTTCCGCGACTTCCTCGCCACACTGGGTTACGGCTTCCACGATGAAACCGCGAACCCGGTCTACAAGCTGTTTTTGGGATAACACGAATGACCACGACCATCATTGCGCCGCGCGCAGCGCAAGCCTCGCCGCTCGGCAAACCGGCCACTTATCAGTCGCACTATGACGCCTCGCTGCTGTTTGCGATCGCGCGTCTGGATAAGCGCACCGAGCTTGGCCTGGGTGCCGGCAGCACCTTGCCGTTCTTTGGTATCGACATCTGGAATGCGTATGAAATTTCATGGCTGAACCTGCGTGGCAAGCCGCAAATCGCGATGGCCACGATCACGGTTCCGGCCGACTCGCCCAACATCATCGAATCGAAATCCTTCAAGTTGTACCTGAACAGTTTCAACCAGACCCGACTGGCCGATAGCGATGCCTTGCTCGACCTGTTGCGCACCGATCTCTCCAGCGGGTTCGGTGCGCCGGTACAAATCGCCCTGACGCTGCCGGATCAGTTCAGCACCTTGCGCTTCGGCGAACTTGATGGCTTGCTGCTTGACCGGCTCGATATCGAGGTCGATGACTATGCGCCCGAGCCGGCGCTATTGCATGCGGCCCATCATGAACCGGCCGTTGAACAGACGCTGGTGTCGCATCTGCTGAAATCGAATTGTCTGGTCACCGGCCAGCCCGACTGGGGCAGCGTGCAAATCCACTATGTCGGTGCGGCCATCGATCAGGAAGGTCTGTTGCGCTAC
>CANFED010000372.1 GCA_947445995.1 Oxalobacteraceae bacterium
CGCGAAGTCGATGGCAAGGGATTGTCGTCGTATCCGCATCCGAAACTGATGCCTGAGTTCTGGCAGTTCCCGACCGTCTCGATGGGCCTCGGTCCGCTGATGGCGATCTATCAGGCCCGCTTCCTCAAATACCTGCATGCCCGCGAAATCGCCAAGACCGACAACCGCAAGGTCTGGGTCTTCTGCGGCGATGGCGAGATGGACGAGCCGGAATCGATGGGTGCGATCGGCATGGCCGGACGCGAGATGCTCGACAACCTGGTCATGGTGGTCAACTGCAATCTGCAGCGCCTCGATGGTCCGGTGCGCGGCAACGGCAAGATCATCCAGGAACTCGAAGCCGATTTCCGTGGTGCCGGCTGGAATGTCGTCAAGGTCATCTGGGGTCCGGGCTGGGACGAACTGCTGGCCAAGGACAAGGAAGGCATCCTGCAGCGCGTGATGATGGAAACCGTCGACGGCGAATACCAGAACTACAAGGCCAAGGACGGCGCTTACGTGCGCAAGAATTTCTTTGGCAAGCATCCGAAGTTGCTCGAAATGGTCGCCAACATGACCGACGACGACATCTGGCGTCTGACCCGTGGCGGTCATGATCCGCACAAGATTTACGCCGCCTTCAAGATCGCCCAGGAAGCCAAGGGCCAGCCGACTGTGTTGCTGGTCAAGACCGTCAAGGGTTTCGGCATGGGCAAATCCGGCGAAGCGCGTAACACGGCGCACCAGACCAAGAAACTCGACGACGAAGCCATCCGCGAAATGCGCGACCGCTTCGCGATCCCGATTGCCGATGACGAACTGGCCGATGTGCCGTTCTTCAAGCCGTCCGACGATGCGCCAGAAATGAAGTATTTGCACGAGCGTCGCCAGGCCCTCGGTGGTTATCTGCCACAACGTCGCATGCAGGCTGACGAGACCCTGAAAGTGCCTGAGCTGTCAGCCTTCAAGGCCGTGCTCGACCCGACCGCCGAAGGGCGCGAAATCTCGACCACGCAAGCTTATGTGCGGGTCATCTCGATCCTGCTGCGCGACGCAGCGCTCGGTCCGCGCGTGGTGCCGATTCTGGTCGATGAAGCGCGCACGTTCGGCATGGAAGGCCTGTTCCGCCAGATCGGTATCTTCAACCAGCAAGGTCAGTTGTACGAACCGGTCGACAAGGATCAGGTCAGCTACTACCGCGAAGACAAGGCCGGCCAGATCCTGCAAGAGGGTATCAACGAAGCCGGCGCGATGAGTTCATGGATTGCAGCGGCGACCTCGTATTCGACCAACAACCGCATCATGGTGCCGTTCTATACCTTCTATTCGATGTTCGGCCTGCAGCGCGTCGGTGACCTGGCCTGGGCCGCCGGCGACATGCGTTCACGCGGTTTCCTGATGGGCGGCACTGCCGGACGGACCACCCTGAACGGCGAAGGCTTGCAGCACGAAGACGGCCACAGCCATGTGCTGGCCTCGACGATTCCGAACTGCCTGCCGTATGACCCGACCTTCGCCCATGAAGTCGCCGTCATCCTGCACGACGGTCTCAAGCGCATGATCGAAGAGCAGGAAGATGTGTTCTATTACATCACCCTGATGAATGAAAATTACAGCCATCCGGGCATCAAGGAAGGTCAGGAAGCCGGCATCCTGAAAGGCTTGTATCTGCTTCAGGATGGCAAGGCAGACACCAAGCTGCGCGTGCAACTGATGGGCTCCGGCACCATCCTGCGCGAAGTCATCGCGGCAGTCGATCTGCTGCAGGATGACTGGGGCATTGGTGCCGATGTCTGGTCGGCCCCGTCGTTCACGTTGCTGGCCCGCGATGGCCAGGATGTCGAGCGCTGGAACATGCTGCATCCGACCGAGCCGGCACGCGCCGCGCACATCACGCAGTGCCTGCAAGAGACCAAGGGACCGGTCGTTGTCGCGACCGATTACATGCGCACGTTTGCCGAGCAGGTGCGGGCGTTCGTCCCGAAGGGCCGCAGCTACAAGGTACTTGGCACCGATGGTTTCGGCCGTTCGGATTCGCGTGCCAAGCTGCGTGAGTTCTTCGAGGTCAATCGTTATTACGTGACCGTTGCCGCACTCAAGTCGCTCGCTGACGAAGGCGCCATCGAACAGGCCATCGTCGAGCAGGCGATTGTGAAATACGGGATCAATCCGGAAAAACCGAATCCGGTTACCCAGTAATTCACGCAATCCAATCCCTACCGTAGCGACCGCGCATTACGCTGCGCGGTCGCTGCTAATAAAAAATACGGAGCATCGTCATGAGTGTGAGTGAAATCAAAGTCCCGGATATCGGCGATTTCAAGGAAGTCGAAATCATCGAACTGCTGGTCAAGGTGGGCGACACGATCAAGGTCGACCAGTCGCTGATCACGGTCGAGTCGGACAAGGCCAGCATGGAAATCCCGTCCAGCGGTGCTGGCGTGATCAAGGAAATCAAGGTCAAGGTGGGTGACAAGGTCGCGATGGGTTCGCCGTTGTTGACCCTCGAAGCGTCTGATGCAGCAGCACCGGCAGAAGCAAAGCCAGCTGCTGCCGAGGCACCCGCACCGGCAGCCGTCGCAGAAAAAGTCGAAGCAAAAACTGAGGCAGCTCCGGCTGCAGCGGCACCCGCTCCAGCGCCAGCACCTGCTTCAGCACCAGCACCTGCTTCAGCACCAGCACCCGCCGCCAGCGGCAAGCCAGCCCACGCCTCGCCATCGATCCGCAAGTTCGCTCGCGAACTCGGCGTTGATTTGGTCAAGGTCGGCGGTACGGGTCCGAAAGGTCGCATCCTGCATGAAGACGTGCAGAACTTCGTCAAGGCCGCACTGGCCGGCGGCGGCACTGCCGCAGCGCCGGTGCCACGCAATGGTTCCGGTGCCGGTATGGATCTGCTGCCGTGGCCATCGCTGGACTTCACCAAGTTCGGCGCGACCGAAGTGCAACCGCTGTCACGCATCAAGAAACTCAGCGGTCCCAACCTGCATCGCAACTGGGTGATGATTCCGCATGTCACGCAATTCGATGAAGCCGATGTCACCGAGCTCGAAGATTTCCGCAAGTCGTCCAATGCCGCGCTGGCCAAATCCGGCGTCAAGCTGACGATGCTGGCATTCGTCATCAAGGCCAGCGTCGCTGCGCTGAAAAAATTCCCGGCATTCAATTCGTCACTCGACGCGACCGGTGAAAACCTGATCCTCAAGCAGTACTACAACATCGGTTTCGCAGCCGACACACCGAATGGCCTGATGGTCCCGGTGATCAAGGATGTCGACAAAAAAGGCATCGCGCAGATCGCCACCGAGATGGGTGAACTGTCGGCGCAAGCGCGGGACGGCAAGCTCAAGGGCGGCGACATGCAGGGTGCGACATTCACGATTTCGTCGCTGGGCGGGATTGGCGGGACGATGTTCACGCCAATCATCAACGCACCGGAAGTGGCCATCCTCGGTTTGTCGAAAGCCTCGATCAAGCCGGTCTGGGACGGCAAGCAATTCCAGCCACGCCTGATGATGGGCATGTCGCTGTCGTACGACCATCGCGTCGTTGATGGCGCGATGGGTGCACGCTTCTCGGTGTATCTGTCCGAGGCATTGGCCGACCTGCGCGTCACGTTGCTGTAACACCGCACGCCACGAATGCAACCCAGCCCGCGCGTGCGCGGGTGACGAACCTGGAGACATGAATGAGTCTGATTGAAGTGAAAGTCCCCGACATCGGCGACTTCAAGGAAGTGGAAATCATCGAACTGCTGGTCAAGGTGGGCGATACCGTCAAGGTCGACCAGTCGCTGATCACGGTCGAATC
>CANFED010000373.1 GCA_947445995.1 Oxalobacteraceae bacterium
CAGCAACTCGATAAATTCCGTGCTGAAAAATCCCGCGAGCCGACTGCCGATGAATCGGCCAAAGTGCGGGCGTGGGTCTTGCAGAATGTGCGCGGCACCGTGCAGGCCGACATCCTGAAAGAAGATCAGGGCCAGAACACCTGCATCTTCTCGACCGAGTTTTCGTTGAAAGTGATGGGTGACATCCAGCAGTATTTTGTCCAGCATCTGGTGCGCAATTTTTACTCGGTGTCGATCTCCGGTTATCACATTGCCGAAGCCGGCGCGAATCCGATTTCGCAGCTTGGCTTCACGCTGTCGAATGGCTTTACCTTCGTCGAAGCCTATCTGGCGCGCGGCATGAAGATCGATGATTTCTCGCCCAACCTGTCGTTCTTCTTCAGCAATGGCATGGACCCGGAATACACGGTGCTGGGTCGCGTTGCGCGGCGCATCTGGGCGGTGGCGATGCGCGAAAAATATGGTGCCAACGAGCGCTCGCAAAAGCTCAAATACCACATCCAGACTTCGGGTCGCTCGCTGCATGCGCAGGAAATCGACTTCAACGATATCCGCACCACGCTGCAAGCGCTGATCGCGATTTACGACAACTGCAATTCGCTGCACACCAATGCCTACGATGAAGCGATCACCACGCCGACCGATGAATCGGTGCGCCGCGCGCTGGCAATCCAGCTGATCATCAACCGCGAATGGGGCCTGGCCAAGAACGAGAATCCGAATCAGGGCAGCTTCATCATCGATGAGCTGACCGACCTGGTCGAAGAGGCGGTGCTGCAGGAGTTCGAGCGCATCGCCGAACGCGGCGGCGTGCTCGGTGCGATGGAAACCGGCTACCAGCGCGGCAAAATCCAGGAAGAATCGATGCTCTACGAGCACCAGAAACACGACGGCACGCTGCCCATCATCGGGGTCAACACCTTCCGCAATCCGAAGGCCAGCGACACGCCGCAAATCATCGAACTGGCCCGTTCCAGCGATGAAGAAAAGCAGTCGCAACTGACGCGTCTGGCGGCCTTCCATGCACTGCACGCCAACGAATCTCCGGCGATGCTGGCGGCGTTGCAGCAAGCGGTGATCGAAGACGGCAACGTGTTTGACAAGCTCATGGATGCAGTGCGGGTGTGCTCGCTCGGACAGATTACCGATGCGTTGTTCGAGGTGGGCGGGCAGTATCGGCGCAGTATGTGAGGGCGGTGACGAGTCCGGTCTGGTACCGCTTGTTGCCAGCGAAAGTTTGCAACAACAAAGCGGTATTGATCGATTAAGAACTGATTCGAGGATCCACGATATAACAGTTCAATACTGCTCTTTTAGTTGATTCCTGATCGGCTAATGGGAATAATGGAGCGAATCCACTCTGTTATGCGAGGTTGCCTTGAAGATTGCTACCCCTGAAGAACTCGGCGCTGCGATGCGCGCCACGCGTGTTGCGCTCGACATTCCACTGGCTGACCTGGCCGGGACGCTGGGCACCTCCAGCACCATGTTGCGCCGGCAAGAGCAAGGCAAAGCAACCGCTGCTCTTAAAATTCTGTTTGCTACATTGCACGAGCTAGGCGTGGAGTTAATCCTGGAGCTTCCACCTGGCGTACCGTCCGTCATGTCCGACCTGGCCACGCGCAAGAAAAGAGCGCGACCATGAACCGGGAGCTGCATGTCTACCTGAATAAAGAACTCATCGGCACCTTGTTCGAAAATCATGGCATCTGGTCTTTCCAGTACGAGACATCCTGGATAGGGACCGGTTACGGTCTGGCTCCCGGACTGCCGCTGACACCTGAAAAAATTGAAGACGGCGGCTCCATCCGGCCGGTCCGGTGGTTTTTCGATAATCTGTTGCCAGAGGACGCCGCCCGCGTGCAACTGACCGCCACGCTCCCCGCTGACGCGTCCGACGCATGGAGCTTGCTTGCTCATTACGGTGCCGAGTCTGCCGGCGCGCTGACCTTGGTGCCACCCAATGCCGGGCAGTTGGCCGGTGGTCTGCAGCCGCTTACTGACCAAGACCTGGAAGCACGTATCCGTGCCATGCCGCGACAGCCCCTCGCGGCAGGGGCACCAAAGAAAATGTCATTGGCAGGTGCGCAGCAAAAACTTCAGGTGGTGGTGGGCCGCGAAGGGAAACTGTTTGAGCCGATGGGCGCGCAGGCATCCACGCATATCCTGAAGCCGGACGTGTCGAGCCAGTTTTATCCTTGCAGCGCCGTCAACGAATGGTTTTGTGCGCGGTTGGCACAGGAACTGGGGCTGTCGGTACCGCCGGTGCAGTTACGGTATGTGCCGTCAGCGGTGTACATCATCGAACGCTTTGACCGCAAATTTGACGGAGCGCAGACGATACGCCTGCACGCGCTGGATGCCGTCCAGCTGCTGACACTGTCTGCCGCGTCGAAGTACGCCAGGTCCGGCGTCGACGCACTGATTGATATCGTCGACAAGTGCCGGCCACCGGCGACCACGCGCCTGGCCCTGTTTCGCTGGACCTTGTTCAATTTGTTGATCGGCAACAGCGATGCGCATTTGAAGAATTTATCCTTGCTGGCAACGCGAGGCGGCTACCAACTGGCACCGCACTATGACTTGCTGGCGCCCTCGGCGTGGAACAGGCCGGAGCTGGCCTCACCCGGCGAATTAACTTGGCCTGAAGTGCCGATGTCGTTCAAGGTAGGAGACGCAACAACTTATCCGCAGCTAACCCGAGAACACCTGCGCACCTTTGCCCGCCAGCTCGGCGTAGCCCCCGGAGCAGCCACACGTGAAATGGACCGGATGACCGAAAACGCAGAACGCATGGCACATAAAGTCCGCACCGAATTTGAGGCGAGAAGCGACGTCCCGGTGCATGTCCGAGCCAGCCAGTTACGGATGATTCTGGCGATCATTCATTTGCCGATTATCACGATGGCAAACCAGCTTCGGAAAGACTGAATCTGCGTTGGTCTGCCTTCTGCATACCGCCCGTTTGCGCTGCCGACGAGTGGCCACGCCCGCTTCTTTACAAGCACTTGAGAGCAACACGCCAATGCTTGTTATGCTGGCGCACTTCACTACAACAATCAAAGAGACTCATGGACTTTTCACTGTCACCGGAAATCAAGGATCTGCAAGAACGGACCCGCCGTTTCATCGCCGACGTCGTCATCCCGCTCGAAAATGATCCACGTCAAACCGGCCACGGCCCGACGGAATCGCTGCGTGAAGAACTGGTCGCTGCCGGTCGCGCCGCCGGTTTGCTGACCCCGCATGCATCGGTCGAACTCGGTGGATTGGGTCTGTCGCATGTCGCGAAGGCTGCCGTGTTCGAAGCCGCCGGCTATTCGCCGCTCGGCCCTGTTGCACTGAACATCCATGCGCCGGACGAAGGCAATATCCATCTGATGGAGCAGGTCGCGTCGCCGGCGCAAAAGGAGCGCTGGTTGCGCCCGCTGGTCGAAGGCCGCACGCGCTCGTGTTTTGCGATGACCGAACCGGCACCGGGTGCCGGTTCTGACCCGTCGATGCTGCAAACCATTGCCATTCAGGATGGCGACGACTACCTGATCAGCGGCACCAAGTGGTTCATCACGGGTGCCGAAGGTGCCAGCTTTGCCATCATCATGGCGCGCATGGAAGACGGTTCGGCGACGATGTTCCTGAGTGACATGGACCGTCCCGGCATCGTGCTGGAACGCTTGATGGAGTCGCTTGATTCCTGCTTCGCCGGTGGTCATGGCGTGCTGCGCTTCGAGAACGTGCGGGTGCCGGCCACCGATGTGCTCGGTGAAATCGGCAAGGG
>CANFED010000374.1 GCA_947445995.1 Oxalobacteraceae bacterium
ACCGACAGCTCCAGTCCGCGATTGCGCTGCTCGCCAAACACACCGAAGACGTTATTGCGGACATACGCCGATGGTTGCGCTGTCGTGAAGACGGCAGCGCTCATGCCGACGGTGCCGGTGTCGACCTTGATGCCGATTTCCTTCTGCTTGGACTTGTAGGGCGCAAAGCTCTGACCCAGGTTGGTGACACCAGTACCGCTGGCGACAGGACCTTGCTGCAATCCCTCGATATAGTTGGCATAGACCGACAGGTTCTTCATCGGCTTGATGACGAGGCCCGCCATGGGTGTCACCGAACTCTGGTCATAGCGTGACGTCTGGGCACCGCTGTTGTAGTCGTAACTGGCATCCTTGATAGTCTGGTTGCGCGCGCCTATCGTCAGTAGCACGCGCTCGTCGGCAAACGACATCGTATCGGCCAGCGCATAGCTCGACAGGATGCTCTTGCGTGTGGTCAGCGGTGCGTCCAGTTTGCCGCCCGTATAAACAGTGGCTGCAGGTGCGGCGACATCGACCGGCGTATAAATATTGCCGGCGATCGGATTGCTGAAAAAATCGCTCAGCGCGTAAGCATTACGCGAATCCAGACTGAAGCCCGACAGCGTCGCGCTCAGGCTATGGCTGACCGACCCGGTCTGCACTTTGCCGCGTACGCCGATTTCGCCGGTACGTACGGTGTCCTGGCGCTGATTATCAAAACGGTACAGGGTGGCGGCGCCCGTGGTCTGATTCACGGTCAACGGTGTCAGCACATTGGCTTCGGTGCCGGAACGCGCACCGAGTGCGGCCCAGGCCACGACATCCCTGGACAGGTCGATTTCTCCGCGCACCGTGCCGAAGGTATCGCGCTCGTTGGAATACGTCCACGGCTGGGCGAAATTGCGCGACGCGTCCGGTGCTGCCGGTAGCGTAATGCCGCCGGCGAGCGTCACGCTGGTCGGGGCGCAGTCAGCTTGTGCTCCTGAAAACCGGCATCAGCCGAAAGGCGTACATTGCTGGTCCGGTAATCCAGTGCGACTGACAACACGCTCAACGAGCGCTGCTCGCGGTCGACCGCCGTATCGCCATCGCGACGCACCGCATTGATCCGGATGCCCATCGCATTGTCGGTTCCGAAACGGCGGCCGATATCCGTTGCCAGATACGTCTGTCCGCCCGATTCGGTACCCGCCGTGATCTGGGTCAACGGTGCATTGCCGGCGCGCTTGGGCAACAAGTTGATGGATCCACCGACACCGCCGCCGCCGGGTGCTGCGCCATTGAGAAAGGTATTCGCGCCGCGAAAGACCTCGACCCGTTCCAGCAATTCTGCCGCCACGAATTGGCGCGGCAATAACCCGAACAAGCCGTTGTAGGCGATGTCATCCGAACTCACGGCAAAGCCGCGGATCATGTATAGCTCCTGATAATTCCCGAAGCCGCGCGCCACGCGCACCGAGGGATCGTTCTGCAACACGTCGGCGACGCTGTGGGATTGCTGGTCCTGGATCAGTGCCTGCGTGTAGTTGGTGCTGTTGAACGGTGTATCCATCACATCGGTATTGCCGAGCAAGCCGAGGCGGCCACCGCGCGCCACCTGACCACCGGGATACGCCACCGGCAAGCCAGCCGCCGAGGCATCGGCCGAAGCACTAACCGTGATGCTTTGCAAAACCTGCGGTTCGGTGGTGGCCGGGACGCTGGCGGTTTGCGCCTGTGCGGTGCTACTGGCGAGCAGGAAGGCCGCAAGGGCGAATGGGGACAGCGTGAAATTGCGCGGATTCATGGAATGGGTTTCTCAGTGATAAGTGGAATTTTCGCAATCATAACGAGCAAACGCCGTGCTGGCTAGTAAATGCGAGTGATTTGCATTAAGATTCTGGAATTGCCATTTCCCACCTTATTCAAAGACCTCCAATGACCCCTGTCACATTGCGCCGCTGGGCCTGGATGCATAAATGGAGCAGCCTGGTGTGTACGGTCTTCATGCTGTTGCTGTGCCTGACCGGACTACCGCTGATCTTCCATCACGAGATTGACCACCTGCTCGGCAATGTCGTCGAGGCACCGGCGATGCCGGCGGGTACGCCCAATGCTGATGTCGATCAGGTACTGGCGGCTGCCAAGGCGCTGTATCCGGGCAAGATCGTCCAGTACATGTCGCGCGAGATTGATGAAGCACGGATCTGGAATGTCACGCTGGGTGACTTCATCAACGATCCGAACTTCAATTCGATCGCCGTCGATGCCCGCACCGCCAAAGTCCTGGCCGAGCCGAAATTCGAAGGGTCGTTCGTCTACGTGATGTTCCGTTTGCATGTCGATCTGTTTGCCGGCTTGCCGGGCATGCTGTTCCTGGGGTTCATGGGGCTGCTGCTGATCTTGGCCATCATTTCCGGCGTCGTGCTCTACGCGCCCTTCATGCGCAAGCTGGCGTTCGGCACAGTGCGACGCGAACGGTCGTCGCGCACCCGCTGGCTCGACACCCACAACTTGCTGGGTGTCGTCACCCTGGTTTGGGCGCTGGTGGTGGGCGCGACCGGCATGATCAATACCTGGGCTGACCTGGTCCTCAAATACTGGCAGTCGGACCAGATGGCGCAGATGGTCGCGCCTTACAAGGATTTGCCAGTGCCGACACAACTGGCCTCGATGCAGCAAGCGATGCATGCCGCGCAGGCCTTGCAACCGGAGATGAACTTCGGCTTCATCGCCTGGCCGGGTACGCCGTTCAGCAGCCCGCATCACTACGGTATTTTCATGCGCGGTCGTGATGCGCTGACCGCGCGGCTGTATCAACCGATACTGGTCGATGCACAAACCGCACAGGTGACCGATAGCCGCCGCCTGCCCTGGTATCTGACCGCCCTGCTGATTTCCCAGCCGCTGCATTTCGGTGACTATGGCGGCATCGGCATGAAAATTCTGTGGGCGCTGCTCGACGTGGCAACCATCGTCGTACTGGGCAGTGGCGTTTATCTCTGGCTCAGGCGCGGTCGGCGCACGGGTGCAGTCATTGTGTTGCCGGCGCTGGCCGCGCCAGTGCGCAACGAGGTGATGCCGTGATGTCAGGGCTGATGCGGCTGTGGGGCTGGCCGCTGCTGCTGGCCCTGCTGACGATGGCCGGACTGATCATGGCACTGGTCGGCGATGGCTGGTGGGATACGTTGTCGACGCTGGCGCTGGGGTTGCCCGTACTCGTCGGTGGCTGGCATGTATTGCGCCGGTGACAGCAATCAGGTGATCGCGGGAGGCTTTGCTTGTTCAATTCCCTGTTCAATTAACTGGCGCAGGCATGCCGGACAAAAGCAGCTGGCATTTTTGTCGGACGGTTGGGCCGACAAGCTCGGCAGCAACGTACACCAGCATGGACCCGTAGTAGCCGGGTCGACCATACCGCAGCCGAATACGTTACCGCAGCGCGGGCAGCGACTCATTCCGGCTCACGCCTTGCTGGTGGTGGAGGAGATGTCGGCGGGACATCGTCAGCAATCTCGAACTTGCGCATCGCATGGCGCAAAAAACGCATTTGGCGATTGAATGTCGTACAGGCATCGCAGACAACCAGATGTACGCGTACACGGATTTTTTCGACGACGGACAAATCGCGGTCCTGCCCCTCCGACACCAGTTGGTGAACCTCACGGCAAGTGGGTTTGAGTTTCATGATGATTCCTTAGCGAGCGTGACCGGCCGGCAAGTTGCCGAACCAGTTCAGTTCCAGGCATGCCCGCAGGCGGACTCGTGCGCGGTACAACATCA
>CANFED010000375.1 GCA_947445995.1 Oxalobacteraceae bacterium
ATCGTCGACTTGTCGTGCGGATCGAAGCTGTCGAGTAACTCTAGCGCCGTGTCTTGCATGTCGGCTTCGATGTCGCGCCGCTCGCGGTTGATCGTATCGAGCTGCTGGGCAATCGCCCAGGCGCGGCCTTCGTCGTCGGTGGTCAGGCACTCGATACCGAGCGACATGTCGGCCAGCCGACCGGCGGCGTTGAGACGCGGGCCTAGCGCAAAACCTAGATCGAACGGACTGGCCTTGCGCGCCTCGCGGGCCGAAGCACGAAACAACGCGGCGACACCGGCATGCATGCGTCCGGATCGCATGCGTTTCAAACCCTGGGCAACCAGGATGCGGTTGTTGGCATCGAGCTTGACGACGTCGGCCACCGTACCCAGTGCAACCAGATCGAGCAGGACATCGAGCTTGGGCTGGCTTTGCTGATCAAACAGGCCACGTTTGCGCATCTCCGCACGCAAGGCCAGCAACACGTAAAACATCACGCCAACACCGGCCAGATTTTTGCTCGGAAAGCCGCATTCGGGCTGGTTCGGATTGACGATTACGCGCGCCGCCGGCAGCGTATCGGCTGGCAAGTGGTGATCGGTCACGACCACGTCGATGCCGCGCCGGTTGGCTTCGGCGACGCCGTCGATACTGGCGATGCCGTTGTCGACGGTAACAATGATGTCGGGCGATTTTTCGGCTTGTGCCAGCGCGACGATTTCAGGTGTCAGGCCATAGCCGTATTCGAACCGGTTCGGCACGATGAAATCGACATCGGCACCCAGCATGCGCAAGCCACGCAAACCGACTGCGCAGGCGGTGGCACCATCACAATCGTAATCGGCAACGATGACCAGACGCTTTTTTGCCGCGATCGCATCGGCCAGAAAAACGGCGGCTGCATCGATATGCAGCAAGCCTGAGGGTGCCATCATCGATGACAGTTCACACGACAATTCACGCACATCGAGCAGGCCACGCGCAACATACAGGCGGGCCAGCACCGGATGAATGCCGTCCTGAATGAGCCGTTCGGTATCGCGCGGGGAAGCGGCACGGGTTGCGAGGCGGGTCATGGCAACAAGCCTTTCAAGGACGGCTTTTGCCAGAACTTGCGCAGTGTCGTGCGTGTCACGAGATGCTCTGTGATCAGGCTGCCGCGGGTCAGGATCAGGCGACACGAGCCGAGCGCGCCATCTTTCAAGGCCTGCAGCAGTGGCGCGAACCAGAGCGGCTCAAGCGCATTGATGCGAAGCAGCCATTCCGACAAGTCTTCGCCCAGTGCCGGTTCGATCAGCGTGTCGAGCAGCAGCAAGCCGTGAACCGGTTTCGCTGCGAGCACGTCGGCAACCGTTGCGCTGTCGATGTGTCTGATCGCCTCGCCACGCCAGTCGGCGAGGTTGAAGACATCGGTATAGCGCGTCAATGGCAGGCGCGGTTCGGCCGGCGTGCAGCCCCACAACCACAGCGAATTGACCGGGTCGAGCCGGCTGTCTTCGCGCGACTGGTTCACTGCACAGTCATGCCAGTGCATCTGGATTTCATTCTGTACCTTGCGCCAGTCGCGCGCGGTCGGGCCTTTCGGCATCCAGATATCGATGTTGTGGCCGCAGGCGGCGTCCGGTGTCGCGGTCTGCAAATCGTTCCAGCTATCGGCGCGCAAGAACCAGGTGGCGGCATCGCCGTACACCAGTTGCTGGCCAATCTCTTCGAACAGCGGTGCGGCCAGCGCGAACAGGCTGCGGGAATCGGCGTCGGCCAGCGCCAGCCGGCGCGGATCGGTCAGCACCAGATGATCGCGTGCGATATGAATATGCACCGGGTTGAGCACAAACCAGATGCCGGACTCGGGCGCGAAGCCGCGCCGGTGCATTGCCTGCAAGGCCAGCGGCGGGCTGCTGTCGCTTGCCTGGCCAGGCGCTAAGCCGAATGCACTTGCCAGCCAGGATTCATGCGGTAGCGCGTGAGCGAACGCATCGTAGGTCTGGGCGGGTGACGATTTGCTGCGGGCTAGCAGCACGGCCAGTGACGGCGTTTGCATCGCACGGAGTAAGTCGGGACCCATAGCGACAGGAGGAAGGGCAAAAGGCAGAAGGATATCGAGATGGCTCATGGGCGGATTGTAGGTCAATTCGGCGAATGGTCTGCGCCGCATCGGTTGTGGGTAGAGCTGATCTTCCTGTCAGACCGTTGCTCCTGAAACAATCGGTAGAGGAGGGGTATAGTCGGCACACGTTTTCCGGACCCCCTTTTCCAATTTCCAAGGAGTACCACCATGCGCATGAATACGCTCGGCAACACTGGATTATTCGTCTCTGAGTTGTGCCTCGGCACAATGACATTTGGCGGTACTGGCGGAGACATGTGGAGCAAGATCGGCCAGCTGCAGCAAGATGATGCCGATAAGCTGGTCCGTACCGCCATCGATGGTGGCATTAATTTTATTGATACCGCCGATGTCTACGCCGGCGGCCTGTCCGAAAAAATTACGGGTCAGGCGCTGCGCAATCTCGGAATCGCACGCAACGAAGTGGTGATCGCCACCAAGGCATTTGGTCAGATGGGGGACGGGCCAAATCAGGGTGGCACCTCGCGTGTGCACCTGATCGATGCCTGCAAGGCCAGCCTGCAGCGACTTCAGATCGACCATATCGATCTGTATCAAATTCACGGGTTCGACGCCGTCACGCCGATGGAAGAGCAATTGCACGCGCTCGACAATCTGGTCCAGCACGGTCATGTCCGGTATGTGGGCGTGTCGAATTGGGCGGCCTGGCAGATCACCAAGGCACTGGGTATTTCCGAGCGCAATCATCTGGCCCGTTTTGTTTCGCTGCAGGCCCACTACACGGTGGCCAGCCGCGATCTGGAACGCGAGCTGGTACCGATGATGCTTTCCGAAGGCGTCGGTTTGATGGTCTGGAGTCCGTTGTCGGGTGGTCTGCTGTCAGGAAAATATGACCGGACGAACGAAAGTGCCGGCGCAGGTCGGCGTGCCAATTTTGATTTCCCGCCGGTCAATCGTGATCGTGCTTACGCGGTCATTGACGTGATGCGCAAGATTGCCGATAGCAAGGAGGTCTCGGTAGCGCAAATTGCGCTGGCCTGGCTACTCCATCAGCCCGTCGTGACCAGCGTCATCATCGGTGCCAATCGCCCGGACCAGCTCACGGACAATATCGCGGCAAGCAAGGTCGCGTTGTCGAGTGAGGAACTGGAGATGCTCGACAAAGTCAGTGCCTTGCCTGCCGAATATCCGGGCTGGATGTTGGGACGTCAGGGAGCAGCGCGTCTTGCCTTGCGCGATCAGGCACCGCGCAACGTATTGATGTCGACTTGAGAGGTTCGGTGACTGTCATCGACATCCCGCATTTGGCCTTGACGCGTTAGTGCCACGGCCAATAAAAAACCCGCGCGACAGTGCATGTCGCGCGGGTTTTTTTATACGAGGTGCAGTCTTTTACAAACTCAGTTCCAGCACCTGACGACTCACTTCCAGTGTCACATCGCGACGTTCGCCCAGCGTCGTCATCTTGTGCGCGCCGAGTTGTGCAAGCACTGCTTCTACGGCGTCGGCGTTGAGTTCGTAATCGGACAGACGGGTCTTGACGCCCATCTGCTCGAAAAATTCCTGGGTCTTGACGATGGCCGCTTCGATGCGGGTGTCTTCGTCGCCATCGGTCAGATGCCAGACGCGTGCCGCATATTGCAGCAGCTTGGCGCGCTTGCCTTCTTTGCGCACGCGCAGCATCGATGGC
>CANFED010000376.1 GCA_947445995.1 Oxalobacteraceae bacterium
CATCGGATAGGGTCCGACGACTTTGTCGACAAGGTTGATCAGCAGAAGCGACAGACCAAACGTGACGACAACGGCATATTCATCCTTCATGATGCTCCAGCTTGCATACCCGCTGTATAACGGACGCATCAACGTGCGTTCCACCAGCCAACCGACAGCTGCGCCTACAGCCGCAGCAATGGGTAAGGCGATCCATGGCGAGACACCTAATTTGAGCGAGACGAGTACGTAGGCATAAGCACCCAACATGTAGAACTCGCCGTGGGCAAAGTTCACTACCTTCAAGACGCCAAAAATCATGGCCAGTCCAACGGCCATCAGTGCGTAAAACAATCCGAAGATCAAACCATTAACGAGCAGATCAATTGCCAGCATGACGGTCTCTTTCACGGTTGCCGGCTGTTTGCCGTTTGGTCCATGGGGACATTTTTTCGAGCAACTCGGCGATCGCCAGAACCTGCCAGTCGGCGCTTCGTCTGCCGATAATCTGCAGGGCGAGTGGCGCGCCATCCTGAGTCTGGCTCCATGGAATGGAAATGGCAGGGTGTCCTGTCAGGTTGAATGGCATCGTCAGATGCGTCACTGCGGTATGCAGCGGATAAGTGCGACCCTCAATGTCAACGCTGGTCACTCCGACCTCTGGAGCCGCCGTGCGCATCGTTGGACAAATTAAAAAGTCGGCCTGGCCGAATGCCGCGTCCACATCTTTAGCCAACTGGAATCGCATTTTCTGCGCTTTGAGATACCAGTGTCCTGGTAGGAAATTTCCGATTTCAAGCCTGACCCGGACATCTTCGCCGAGGGCTTCGCCGTTCTGCTGCAACAACGTGTTGTGGGTCGCGCTGGCTTCGGCACAAATCGTGTTTAGCTGGATCGACGCCGCAGAGTCCATCCCGTCAATGTCAGTCACAGAGCAGGTTGCGCCAGCCTCAGCAAGTGTTTGCATGGCGTCGGCTAACACTTCCCTCAGCGTCGGATCTAGCGGCTGATCGAAGTAGCCAGCAAGTCGGGCGATCCTGTGTCCGGCCAGGCTTTGATAGCGCCAAGCCGGCATTGCCGACAAGTCCAGAAGGGCGGCAAACAGGGCCGCCGTATCGGCTACGGTCCGGCCCATTGGACCGACATGGTCCAGCGAGGGGGCGAGATCGAGCACGCCTCTTCTCGGCAAGATATCGTAGCTCGGTTTGAAACCGACAATGCCGCAACATGCAGCGGGCACCCGGATCGAGCCCGCCGTGTCGGTTCCGAGTGCGCCATGGACCACGCCGGCAGCAATGGCGGCAGCTGACCCGCCACTCGATCCACCTGGAATTCTGTCTGGTGCGGCAGGATTGATGACTCGTCCAAAACGCGGGTTATTGCTGGTAATCCCGTAAGCCAATTCATGCAGATTAGTGGCGCCAATAAATGCTGCTCCGGCTCGTCGTAACCTTGCGACCACTTCTGCATCGCGCAGCGCAATCGTATCGTTCAACGCGGCAGATCCGCCGCTCAGAGGCCGGCCTGCGATGGCCATCAAATCTTTCACTGCCACGGGCATTCCGCCCAGAAAGCCGGGCTCATGTTGGGGTAGTGCAGTGGCCAGCCACGTGAACATATTCCAGTGTGCCAATTCCTTGGCACGCTCCATGGCGTCCAGAATTTCCTGATCTGGTGTCATTTCGACAGACTGCGCCAGCTTTGGCGCGCCGTCGGCTACTGGCATGGCCGCTGCACTAGCTACATAGGCAGGGCAGGACGGAAGCATCTGTGCACGGAAATGCTGTAGTTCCGGCATATTGATGTCGAGTCGCTCAATCCATGCTTCTACCCGTTTGCCATGGCCATAGCCCAGCCAATCGGCGTAGCCGATTAACGATTGTCGCAAGTTGTTCACGTGGTGCCCAATCAGGTTAAACGGCCCGGCCGCGTCAGGCCAGGCGTTGCTGCGGTTTTATTTGGCGGGTTTTTGCAGCTTGCTGACATTGAGCGCTTCACCTGGGCCCTGAATCAAATTGGTTTTTGAAACCGGTTGATTGATTTCGGTGAGCTGATAGTTCACATAGGGGATATCAACCCATTGCTGGAAAAAGATGCCGGGCTGCTGGGAAAATTCAAAGTTTCCACGCGCACCTTGGACCGTCATCGTTTTCATTGTTTTAATGATCACTGCAGGATCGGCACTCTTGCCCTGCTTGATTGCTTCTACGATGGCAAGTAGCGAATCGGCAGCCTGAAAAACGAGGCGATTTGGCTCGCTTTTCGTGCGCTTGAAATATTCTGCAGCAACGTCCTGCCCAATTTTCGGCATCGGCATTTTTGGATGATAGAGACCAAACGAGAGCATGTACTTTCCGGAGTCCTTGACGTTTTGCCAGAAATCCGGGTAGTCGGCGAGGCCGGCGCCGTCATACATCCAGGTCTTGGGACTTGGTGCAACGCGTTGCTCATAGAGCTGATTCATCAGGATGTAAGCAGCCGGTGGCAACATCACATTGACCACCATGTCGGGAGGATTGGCGCGCAGGGCGAGAATCGCTGGCGTGAAATCTTTGCCCGCGCGATCCAGCGTCTCAAATTTGAAGTCGACTTGCGGTGCCTTTGCCTTGATCATCTCCGCCATTAATTTGGCTTGGCCAATCCCATAATCGGTATTTTCTGCAAAGGCGACCACGCGCTTTACGCCCATGGCGACGATTGTTTCAGCCATGGCCGTGGAAACTCTGGTGTTGTAATTTCCCGGATTAAAGACTTCGGAGTAGCCTTTTTTCCGGACGTCGTCTGACCAGCAATTTGTATTAATGTAAGGCACGTTGTAGCGATGGGCGACTTCGATTTCAGCTAAACAGACGGAGCTTTGATGGCCGCCTGTGACGGCAACAACCTTGTCCTTGACGATGAGCTTTTCAGTTGCTGATCGGCCTTTTTCGGGGATTCCTTGATTGTCTTCATAAACCAGTTTAATTGGCCGACCGAGTACACCACCTTGTGCATTGATCATGTCTTTAATGATTTCAACGCCGTCCTTGACCTGTACTCCCTGCACGACTGAGCCCGGTGGGGATTGGGCGATGCTAACGCCGATGGCAATCGGTTCTTGAGCATGGGTAGCGCCACTGATAAATGCCAGAAATAGAGGAACGAGAAGAATGCGTTGCATGGTCGTCTTTCTAGAGTGGGGAATAGTGATGTCTCAGCCGGTTCTACCTCGTCCGATATTCTGGTCTTACCGGTACTACCACTTAATGTAATCTTATTATTTTTTTTGTGCAATCAAATTTAGATTCGGGAGACTTCCTTGGAAGCCGTCTATTTCGATGAGTGCGGAATGCCAGCTTTGGCGCTGATTATTGTCAGACATTGCACCGATAAAAGCGTAGTCACACCTTGATCAAGGATATTCAACGCAGTCCATTCGACTGTATCGGCAAGCCTGAACCACTGAAACATTATCTGGCTGGCTTCTGGTCGCGGCGGCTCGACGATGAACATCGGCTGGTGTAGGCGGACGATCGACTGAAGTTTGCACAGTGCCGATATCATTATTAATGGTCGCGGTCAAAGAATGGCCTCCCCCCCCAACAACGTTTAATTCTATGAGCCCCGCTGCGACTTGTTGTCATCTTTGCGCCAGTGCCGCCAGGCAGGCGGATCAGTAAAGGCGGTTCGAAGAAAACCGATAAACGCCCGTACCCGGCTACTCTGGTGCCGCCGGCTCTGGTAGACCGCA
>CANFED010000377.1 GCA_947445995.1 Oxalobacteraceae bacterium
AGAACCGAGGCCTATCTGCATGTCGACCGCGCGGGACGGTGGGAGCCGGTCACGCTGGACGATGGCACCGTCTCGGATGGGAAAGTGGAGACCTATGCACGCTGTGTCGATGCCTTGCTCGGCAGTCCGGAAACCTTTTTTACGTCGGTATTTTCAGCGCAAGGTCGACGGCCATTGTCCGCTTACCGGAATGCCGACATCAAGGCCCTGCTGGCGGACTTGCTGGGACTTGAGGAGATCAGCAAACTCGGTGTGCAGGCTGCCACCACCGCAAAACTGCTACGTACGGGGCTGGTGACACGGCGGCAAGCACTCGCGGATCTGCAACGCGAGGAGTCCGGTCACCGTGACGCACGCACGCGGCTGGGCGACGTGCAAACACGCACAACCGCCGCAGAACAGGAGCGGCAGCTGGCGCAATCTACGCTGGAGGTTGCCAAGTCGGCACTGGCAACGCTGGTCACGGAACACCAACTCGCCCGTCAGACAGAATCGCGCCGCCAGCAACTGGGCAGCGAACGCACCACGCTGGCCGCCGACGCACAGCGCACACTGGCAGCACTTGATGCACAGGACAGGCGCGAAGCCGAGCGGCTTTCAGCCGTCGAACGCCGGGTCGCCCGGCAGACGGAGTCGCTACAATCGGCACGAACGCAACTCGACCTGCGAAGCAAGCAGTACTGGCAGCTGCTCCGGAAAGCGTCGACCATTGCCCGCGCCGTGCGCCGCCTGCCTCTCGCCGATAACATCACGGCCATCAGAGAGCAACGGCTCAGCCGTCTGCGCGACGACATGACGCAGTACGAGACGCTTTGCACTAGCGCCAAAGAGCATCAACTGCAACTGCACACCATCGAACGCGAAGCCGGACAGGCGGCACTGCGGATGCAGGAACTGACCAGGCGTTTCGGGCTGGCATCACAGGTGCCGTGTGCGGGGACTGAACTGCAGGGTCGCTGCGCGTTGCTGGGTGATGCCCGCACTGCGCAGACGATGAAGCCGTCTGCGGAAATGCAGCTCTCGCGCCTGCAACAACAACGCACGGCGATTCTGGAAAAGATCGCCGTCACGAACGCGGCACTGGCCCGTTCAGCGGATCCACGACCAATGCTTGAACGAGCGGAACGGCAGCTGTCCCGCTCCCGCCAGCGCAGCACCGCACTCGCTGTCATCGCTGCCCGGCATCGTGAGGTCATACATGCCCGGCAAGAACTGCAACGCATCGAAGCGGAACGGGACGCGCTGCCGCAAGCGGGAGTCGGCCACACCGAAGAAGACCGCGCAGAACGACTTGCGATTGCCGCAGCACGCACTGAAATCTCCGGCAGATGCGAACAGGAACAGCAGCGCCAGCAAACTTCACTGCGGCGAATCGATACCTTATTGAACGCCCTTCCGCCGCCGTTCGACACATCCCGTTTGGTCGCTGCGCAGCACACGATCGACGCAGGGCAACGAACCCTTGCCGCCGCCGACGCCAACTACTTGAATACCATTCGAGACCAACAGGCCGCCACCGACTGCGACAACCGACTCGGCGAACTGGCTACGCGTATTGATGTAGCTGGCACAGCAATTACAGCAATCGAACAGGCGCTCGGCATCTGGCTCCTCCTCGTCAAATGTCTGTCCCATGACGGTGTGATCGCCCTGGCCATCGATGATGCCGGACCACAGCTCTCCGGACTTGCCAACGATCTTCTGCTTGCCTGCTACGGACCGCGCTTCACAGTCTCGATCAGAACCCTCGTCGAGACCGGCAAGGGAGACCTGCGCGAAGGTTTCGATATCGTCGTCCACGACGGCGAATCGGATGACAGCAAGAGCCTGACCCTGATGAGCGGCGGCGAACGGGTTTTCATCAACGAGTGCCTGATCCGCGCCATCGCCCTGTATCTGGCGCAGGATGCCGGACGGCAGTACAGCACGCTGTTCTCCGACGAAGCCGACGGACCACTCGACCCCGAGCGCAAGCGGATGTTCATGGCGATGAAGCGCGAGGTGCTGCGTCTGGGCGGATACGCGCAGGAGTTTTTTGTATCGCAGACGCCGGAACTGGCGGCGATGGCTGATGCGGTAATTGATCTGGATGGGATGGTGGTTCATTGAGTCCTGATGGCGGGATTGGCAAGATTGTCTTACTGGATAGCCAAACCCTGCGCACGCAGATGCACCTGAAATTCATCCTGAAAGAAATCGGTCTGAGCATCTACAACCAAGCGGTAGCGGATGCGCAAGCCTTAATGCAGAAGAAAACGACAGGGCATCAACAAAGGCCTTCAGCAGCCCTTGCCGGGTTCCTCTACACGGTGACAAACCGCTTCCACCTGATTGCCGTCGGGATCGACGAGAAAAGCTGCGTAGTAAGACCGGTGATATGCCGGCCGCAAGCCGGGACGCCCGTTGCAGACGCCGCCCTGTTCCAATCCCGCCTGCCAGAATTCGTCGACTTGTTGCCGCGTCGATGCCTTAAAACACCAGTGACGCCGTGCCGCAGGTTCGGGCTTCGGACCAAGTCGAACTGAAAAATACGTGCGATCCGGCCAGAACTCGTCAGCGCGGTGTCCGTAACCTATCCAGGCATCATCGACATCAGAACCAACTTTATAGATGCCAAGCGCAAAAAAATGGCATCATAAAATCGCTCTGCACTGACCAAATCTGAAACCGTCACGGACACGTGATCAAGCATTTTTTCTCCTCGTCTCTGCTGCGATTGCACCCTCGTTCGTATCGTACCTATGGGCGACGCGTGCTGCGCCATATCCAGTAAATCAGCATTCCTTGCGCCGGAAGGCGCAGCCAGAGCAAGGTCAATATCCATACGCCCTTCTCCGCCTGCTGCGCGTTGATCAGCATTTGAATGTTGGCCGGCAGAACCGCCAGTGATAACAAAATCAGGCCCATGCCAGCCGCCATCCTTGTTTGCGAAGACAACACCCCGAGACCGCCAGCGATTTCGCACACTCCGCTCAAGGCGACAAGTTCGCCATGCCACGGCAACCAAGATGGCATGGTGCTCGCATACTGATGTGGAAAGACGAAATGCAGGATGCCAGCGACGATGAAGAACAGCGCCAGCAGCAAACGCAACCAAGGAATTTTCGTCGACAGGACAACCGGTTCGGATGGGGACATGCTGGATTCTCTGTCTTCTTCGATGAGTTTCTATTCACTTCAAGCACGAACTTGTGCATCTATCCCGCGAGGCGCACGGTTGGCCACGCTACCAAATGGGCGGGATACTGGTTTACATCCGACCATATCCACTGCGTTGGCGCGCTGCCAGCGTCCGCGTAAAATCCTGTCTTTTTCCTCGGTCTTCCAAGCTCACAAAGTGAGCTGACTAAACGGCTCTGCAGTACCAACTCGATATTCGCACACATCAAACGCAAAAAAGTGCTGATTATTTATCGCGGATCTTCACCATACTTGTTCATGCCAAAGGTTCCGGGCAAACAAAAAAGGATCAAGAGCACCAGCCCGCCGACCAATGGCAAAAGCTTAATGAGCATCCATCGACCTGAAAGTCCTCTGTCATGTAACCGTCTC
This sequence comes from Oxalobacteraceae bacterium, assembly GCA_947445995.1. Taxonomy (GTDB): domain Bacteria; phylum Pseudomonadota; class Gammaproteobacteria; order Burkholderiales; family Burkholderiaceae_D; genus Actimicrobium. The sequence continues at coordinate 3,553 of CANFED010000377.1, forward strand.
ACACCTCTTTCAATTACCCACAAATTACTTGTAAACCCTCAGCAGTTCTGTTAACTTTTTTTCATGAAGAATTCGATCGCAATCAGATGACGACGAGGAAGATGCCAAGCGCTTCCGGGTCTCGTCGCCTGGTGTCCCATGAGCAGGAGCAGACA
>CANFED010000378.1 GCA_947445995.1 Oxalobacteraceae bacterium
TATCCGGTCGCCGCTGGCGAAACCTGGACCACGGCATTTTCCGGTGTCAGCCTGCCTGGCCTGACAGTCGCGTTCGTTTAATTCGACTCTGACCCTGATATTCCTGAGGGCGTGCTCGCGTGGGCACGATAGACCTGTGCCCACCTTACCGGTTGCTCTCAGATTTTCGTAAATACCAGATCCCACACGCCGTGGCCGAGTTTCAGGCCGCGGTTCTCGAACTTGGTCACCGGGCGGTAATCCGGTCGCGGCGCATAGCCGTCGGCCGTATTGGCCAGCGTCGGCTCTGCGCCGAGCACCTCAAGCATCTGCTCTGCATATTCCTGCCAGTCGGTCGCGCAATGCAGATAGCCGCCCGGTGCAATCCGGGAAGCCAGCAAGGCCACCAGCGGGGACTGCAGCAGGCGACGCTTGTTATGTCGCGCCTTGTGCCACGGGTCCGGGAAAAACACGTGGGCACCCGCCAGCGACAGCGGCGCGATCATGTGCGTGAGCACTTCGACGGCGTCATGCTGGATCAATCGCAGATTGGTCAGCTCCTGTTCGCCGATCAGCTTGAGCAAGCTGCCGACGCCAGGCGTGTGGACCTCAACGCCAATGAAATTTTTATCGGGCATCAGCGCCGCAATCTTCGCGCTGGTTTCGCCCATGCCAAAACCGATTTCGAAAATGATCGGCGCGGCGTGGCCGAAGGTCTGCGCCAGATCCAGCGGTGCCTTTTCATACGGGATGCAAAATTGCGGACCGAGTGTCTCGATGGCGCGTGCCTGCGCGGTCGAGAGCCGGCCGGCTCGGGTGACGAAGCTGCGGATGCGGTGCTCGGTGGGATCGTAAAACATGGGTTTGCGCGTGTCGGTCATGCTGGACTGCCTGTCGGTCGATGAAGAAGGGTGCCAATAAAAAAGGCACCGTGGGGCGGTGCCTGAGACATTCGTGATGCGTTCGTGCTGTGTTTAGTCTGGAGCGGGTGAAGGGAATCGAACCCTCGTCGTAAGCTTGGGAAGCTTCTGCTCTACCATTGAGCTACACCCGCGAAGGCCTGATTGTACTTGGATTCGGACCGGACTTGTGTTCGGATTCGTGTTCGACGTCATGCGCGATTCCGATTGACAGGGTATCTCACAGGACTACGATGGTTCTCGCTGCACGGCGCAGCAACACAAAAAACGTAGTTACAAAACCACTGGAGACACCATGCCGTCCTTGATCCCGTTGTCCGGTCGCCTGCTCGTCGCGACCGTTGCCTTTACTTGTTCCTCGCTGGCCTGTGCCGCAATCGTACTGCCGCGCTACAACGTCAGCGTTGCCGATGTCTCGGTTTCCGGCTTGTCATCCGGCGGTTACATGGCTGCGCAATTGCATTTCGCCTATTCGAAAACCATCCGCAAGGGTGCCGGCATCATTGCCGGCGGGCCGGTCTACTGCTCGCAAGGCAATGTGACTACCGCCACCGGACCCTGCATGACCGACAGCGGATCGCGCAACCTGCCGTACCTGATCTCGACCATCAACACCTGGTCCGGCAATGGCTACATCGACCCGACGGCCAACCTGGCGGCATCGAAGGTGTATCTGTTTTCCGGCACCATCGATTCGACGGTGAAGCAGGCGGTGATGAATGACCTCAAGACGATGTATGGCAACTATGTCAGCAGCGCCAACATCGTCTACAAGAACACCATCGCTGCCGAACACGCAATGCCGACCGATTACAACGGCAATCCGTGCAGCGTCAACGCCTCGCCGTACATCAACAATTGCAACGTCGATGCGGCTGGCGATCTGCTCAAATGGATACACGGCACGCTCAATGCTAAAAATGCCGGGACGCTGGGCGGCACGTTCATTAATTTTGATCAGAAGGGCTTCTGGGGGAATCTTGATCCGACCACGCACGGCATGGCCAATGATGGCTGGGCCTACGTGCCGGCCAATTGTGCGGCAGGCCAGTCGTGCAAATTGCATGTCGCGCTGCACGGCTGCAAGCAGAATGTCGCCACCGTCGGTACGCAGTATTACAAGAACGCCGGCTACAACCGCTGGGCCGATACCAACAACATGATCGTGCTGTATCCGCAAGCCAGTCCGACGTCGGCCAATCCGAACGGTTGCTGGGACTGGTATGGCTACGACGACGTCAATTTCCCTGCCAAGAGCGGCGGTCAGATGGTGGCGATCAAGACCATGATCGATCGCGTCACCAGCGGCAATGCAGCGACGCCATTCAATTGCGCGCACTGGTACGGCAGCAACTATGCGCATGTCTCCGCCGGTCGTGCCTACGCATCGGGCGGCAATGCCTATGCGGTCAACTCGAACCAGTATCTGGGCTACTACTCGATCTATGCGTACACCGACGTGCGCAATACGTCGAACGGGTATTACGCCTACGGCAGCTGCACCTGACGCAGTCGTCTGATCGACTGGCGCGGCAGCCTATCCTGCATGCGTCAGTAGCTCTGCTTTCCTGCAATATAGTCATTCCTCCCACAAAATTTCATATCGTCGTAACATACGTCCCCGCATACAGCGCCAGCAGATTCTGGCGTGTGCGGAAAGCAGGCGTCAGCGGCGATCCCTTTGTCCTCCCGGACCAATTCACACTGACTTCGACAGGTTAATTTTCCGGGTGCACATTCGTCCATGACAGACGCAAATTCAATCGACATCGTCTACCTGTGGGTAGATGGCAATGATCCAGCCTGGCGGCGCAAGCGTCACCGCGCTGCCGAAAAACTCAGCGCGCGCCACCGCGACGCCATCGCCGTGTACGGTAATGTCGAGGGACGTTTCCGCGACAATGACGAGTTGCGCTACAGCCTGCGTGCACTGGAGCGGTTCTTTCCGCAGCACGGTCATGTTTATATCGTGACCGATGGTCAGAGCCCGGCTTGGCTGCGCCCGTCGGCCAGGGTCACCATCGTCGACCATGCGTCGCTGATCCCGGCGGCTTCGCTGCCGACCTTTGACTCCGGCAATATCGAGTCCTACATTCATCGCATTCCCAATCTGTCGGAACGCTTTATTTATCTCAATGACGACGTGTTCTTTGGTGCGCCCGTGCATGCCAGTGACTGGTTTGACCACAACGGCATTTGCGTCGCCTGGTCCGATGAGCCGGCCGTGACCAACGAGCCGTTGCGCCAGGATGCGACCTCGCTCGACAATGCTTGCCGCCTGTCGCACCAGTGGCTGGCGGCGCGCAACATCGGCGCGTATGAGCATACCTTCCGCACCTTCGCCCATTCGCCACGGCCGATGTTGCGCTCGATGATGATCGCGCTCGAAGAGGCCGCGCCCGACCTGTTTGCGATGGTGCGTTCGACCACGTTCCGGACCTGGGACAAACCGACCATCGTGTCGGACTTCGTGATGCGCTGGGCGCTGGCACACGGCCAGGCGACGGTGCGCGATTACACTCACCTGTACATCTCCACCGGCGAAGTCGATCAGGTGCAGCAGATCGAACAGCTAGTCGCGCAAGCTGGTGCCGTTGACTTTTTCTGTATCAATGACACCACCGACGATGCGCAACCGCATGATCCGCGCCTGGTCCGGGTGCGCGCCGCCTTGCAGCAGATTTTTCCGCAGGCGTCACCGTTTGAACGTGCATCTGTTGTCGATGCCTTGCGACACTGGCATCAGCGTGCAGA
>CANFED010000379.1 GCA_947445995.1 Oxalobacteraceae bacterium
GGGAGGGCCGCAAACTCGCTTCCCTTGCAGGGCGCGGATTCGCTTGCAAGCGAATCCCGTTACGCCGGCGGATCGCATGCGATCCGAAACCCCTGCTCCACCTCAGACATGCGTCCCTCTTATCCCCTGCCTGACTCCGACTTTTGGCAGCTGCCTCAATGCGGAACAGGTCAACGGCAACATCAACATCAACATCAACATCAACATCAACATCAACATCAACATCAACATCAACATCAACATCAACATCACCCCCTACAACTACCGCTAAATCGTATGGTGCAATAACCGCAGGGCATTGCACCGGGCGCACCGTCCATCATCGCCAAGCCCAAATCAATCCGCGTCCGTCACCGCCACCTTCTTGACCACCGCATACCGCGTCAACGTCTGCTTGCGCGCCACATCATGCGCCACCACGGGCAACGGGTAATTGACGCCCAGCTCGACCCCCGCATGATCGAGCTCCATCTTCGTCAGCAGCCACGGTGCATGAATTTGCTTGTTGCCGAGCTGCGCCAATTGCGGCAAGTAGCGGCGGATAAAACGACCGTCAGTGTCGAACTTTTCGGATTGCGTGATCGGGTTGAAAATCCGGAAATACGGCTGCGCATCGCAGCCCGATGACGAGGCCCATTGCCAGCCGCCATTGTTGGCCGAGAGGTCGAAGTCGATCAGTTTTTCAGCGAAATAGGCTTCGCCGCGACGCCAGTCGATGCCGAGGTCCTTGATTAAAAAACAGGCAGTGACCATGCGTAGCCGATTATGCATGTAGCCGGTCTGGTTGATCTGTGCCATCGCCGCATCGACCAGCGGATAACCGGTGCGGCCTTCACACCACGCCTCGAACAGCGCGTCGGCGGCCGGACCGGTTTCCCACTGGATCGCATCATAGTCAGGCTTGAACGCGCCGCGCACGACATGCGGATGATGCTGCAGGATCATGAAGTAAAAATCACGCCAGACCAGTTCGGCCAGCCACGTGTTGGCACCGCTGGCATCAGCCGCGATGCGCGCTGCTTCACACGCACGGCGGGCCAGATGCCGGATCGACACGGTACCAAAGCGCAAATGTACCGACAGGTAAGACGGTCCCTTGATGGCCGGAAAATCCCGTGTCTGCTTGTACTTGTCGATGCGCTCCATGAAGTTATCGATGAGCTGCTGACCACCGCGCATGCCGGTCGGTATATTCAATTGTGCAAAATTTGATGGTACAAAACCGAGTTCGGCCAGCGTCGGCATCGCGTGCGCGATCGGGCTGACGGCAAAGTGTCCGGCAAACGGTTCGACCGGATAGGCGCGCACATGCACATCGGAGCTATCGAACTGCAACTGCCTGAGCCAGGCATTCTTGTACGGCGTGAAGACCGAAAACGGTTTGCCCGCCAGCGACAGGACTTCATCCTTTTCGAAGATCACCTGATCCTTGTCACTGTGCAGCGCAATGTCGTGCTGCTGCAGCGCGCTGGCAACGACGGCGTCGCGCGCGATCGCTTGCGGTTCGTAATCGTGATTGATGAAGACGGCCTCGACCTCCAGTTCGCGCGCCAGCGCCGGAATCGCGTCGACGGCGCGGGCATGGCGCACGATCAGCGCACCGCCGAGCTGCACCAGTTCCTCGTGCAATTCGATCAGGCTGGCGTGCAGAAATTCGATGCGGCGATCTTGCTTGGGCAAGTGCTGCAGGATGTCGCTGTCGAAAATGAACACACAAAAGACCGCGTGGCTTTGAGTGAGCGCATGGTGCAGCGCGGCCTGGTCAAAGACGCGCAGGTCGCGGCGGAACCAGAGCAGTGAACGGGAATAGGGCAAGTCAGGCAGGGTGGGTGTGGTCATGGACGTCCAGGCGAAAAGAAAGGGCTGGCGACATTATCGTTGTTCTGCGCGGCGGCGTGCGGCATCCTGTGTTGCCGCCAATATCTGCTCATCTTTGCGCCAATTTCACGCGCCGGCATCCGCTTCCAAGCCCCGCAAAGCTGCTAAAATGCCCGCCATGGCGACGCACAAAAAGACCCCTCTCAAGACCCCTGCCAACGATTCGCATCAAGACCCGGCCGGACTGGCCGATATCGATGACGCACCGTTCGGCATGGACCTGACCAATCACTTCCTCATTGCCATGCCGGCGATGGCCGATCCGGTCTTTGGCGGTACCGTGATTTACCTGTGTGAACACAATGCCCGCGGCGCGCTGGGCGTGATCATCAACAAGCCCACTGACATGACGCTGGAAGTGCTGTTCGAACGCGTCGACCTGAAACTCGAAATCAATCCCCAGCATCCGACCTTGCCCGACTATCCGGTCATGTTCGGCGGGCCGGTCCAGCTGGAGCGCGGCTTTGTGCTGCACGCACCGCTGGGCTCGTTTTCATCGATGATGAAAGTCACCGATGACATTGCGCTGACCACCTCGAAAGATGTCCTTGAAGCGGTGGCCGGTGGCCACGGACCGGAGCAGTTGCTAGTCACGCTGGGCTGCGCCGGCTGGAGTGCCGGCCAGCTCGAAGACGAAATCATCCGCAATGGCTGGCTCACCGTCGAGGCCGATCCGGCCGTCATGTTTGACTTGCCGGTCGAGCAGCGCTTCACGGCGGCAATCCGCCTGCTCGGCATCGATCCCAGCATGCTCAATGCCGAGGCCGGACATGCCTGAGCCGGTCGCTGCAGGCCCGCATTGATGGAGACGGTGCTGGGTTTCGACTTCGGCCTCAAGCGCATCGGTGTGGCTGTCGGCAACACGGTGATCCGACAGGCGCAAGCGCTGACCATCATCGATGCCGCCACCAATGACGACAAGTTTGCGGCCATTGCCGCGCTCGTGGCGAGCTGGCAGCCGGCGCGCTGCATCGTCGGCATGCCGTTCCATCCGGATGGTGCCGAACACGAGATGTCGGTGCGTTGCCGCCGTTTTGCCAACCAATTACATGGCCGCTACGGCTTGCCCACCGTGCTGGTCGATGAACGTTATACCTCGGCTGTCCTCGCTCAGCAGCGCGGCGAACGGATCGACGATCGTGCCGCCGCACTGATTTTGCAACAATACTTTGACGACCCTACCGATGCCCATTCTTCCCCATGAACTCGACGCCGAGGCGCTGTATGCCGACCTTGAGCGACAGATTGTTGCCGTCCTCGGCAGCACCGAACATCTTGCGCTGGCCGGGATTTATTCCGGTGGTGCCTGGCTGGCCGAGCGGCTGGCGAAAGCCCTGAAGATCGAGGACCGGCTCGGCTACATCGACGTCTCTTTCTATCGCGATGACGTGGCCGAAAAAGGATTGCATGCGGCCGTCAAGCCAAGCCAGATCGGCTTCGATGTCGAAGGGGCCACCATCCTGCTCGTCGACGATGTGCTCTACACCGGGCGCACCACGCGCGCGGCGATCAATGAATTGTTCGACTACGGTCGCCCGGCGCGCATCCTGCTGGCGACGCTGGTCGACCGCGGCGGACGCGAACTGCCGGTGGCACCGGACTTCGTCGGTGCCACGGTCACGCTCGTCGCCGACCAGATTCTGACCCTGCAACAAGGCGCCGATGGCGCACTCTCCCTCACGGTGAACCATGCATAACCCGCAACTGAACAAGGATGGCGATTTGCAGCATCTGCTGACCATCGAAGGCCTGCCCAAAC
>CANFED010000380.1 GCA_947445995.1 Oxalobacteraceae bacterium
GATATCGTCGTCGTCGACGACGAACACGACACCGGCACCGTGATACAGGAAATCCTGCAAAACGCCGGTGCCACGGTACGGCTGGCCAGTTCGGCCATTGAAGCGCTGGCAATGATTAGCGAACACCGGCCCGACCTGCTCATCAGTGACATCGGCATGCCACAAATCGATGGCTACCAGTTGCTGCATCTGTTACGCAAGCAAGACGCGCCGAACGTCTCCACGCTGCCGGCGATCGCGCTGACCGCCTTTGCCCGGCCCGAAGACAAGCGCCGTGCAATCGATGCCGGCTATCTGATCCATCTTGCCAAGCCGGTCGAATCAGCTGATCTGGTCACCGCCGCGAGGCTGGCGGTGCGGCGGCCTCGCAGGATGATGGGAAAGGACTGATCGGTGCCGGCACATCCGGCGCACTCTGTTGTTACTCGTTGCTGGGCTCAGGGATGATGCTAGAACGCATACTGCACACCCGCATTCAGACCCAACGACGAAGCCTGCGACACGGACCATTTGTTGGTACGCAGCTGCACATGAAAAGGTCCAATGCCGTAGCCCAGCCCGACGGTATTGAAACGACTTTCGTAGCCAGCCATGAATGCACCGAGCGCGCTCTGGTAAGTCAGCGCAACTGACGGGATCGTGGTGGCGGCGATGCGATCGACACCCAGTTTCGCTGACCACTGGTCTTGCCGGTAAGTCAGGCTAGCCGAACGGGTTGCACCGATGGTGCCGGTCTTGCTGATCAAGCTGTTTTGCCCAGTGAGCAGCGGCTGATAATTCACGTAGCCGTTCTGGTCTGTGGTGGCAACCTCGGAATTGATGTTCTTCTGTACCGTCGGCAAATTCGACCAGCGCAAGCGACTCCACAAGTCATCGATCGCAACGTTTGCCGTCCAGCGTGCGTCCAGCGGCAATTGCAATGCGACCGATACGCTGCCGCCGGACGAGGCCTGAGCGGCTTCAGGCATGAACGGATAGCGATAACGGGTATCCGAATCCAGCGACTGCGCATCAAAGCCATAGGCCCCCGATCCCTGATAACTGGTACTACCGCCTAGCTTAGTGTCGCGATTACGCAAGCTGCCATAGAGTGCACCGGACACCCTCACCTGCAAACCGGCCAACGCTGTCTGATCAAGCGTAAAGGTCCTGCTCACCCGCAGCCCGGAAGCTGACCACAAGTGGAAGCGCGCATCGAGATCGAACGACCGCGCGGTATCCGGAAGCTGGCGCTGTTGATACAGATGATAAAAATCCACCGTATCCCGACTGGCATCGAGCGAACCTTCCTGACGGTATTCGACACCGATCCGCCAGCCCTCTTTCTCGACACCGAGGCTGACGCGATTGCGCTGCAGGAAGACATTGCGACCACTGCGCGGCGCGTAACCCTCGCCCCACTTGCCGCCGAACTCCTCGACCGGAATGGCATCGTAGGCGGCCCAGGCGCTGATGTCGGCATAGGCTTGCCAGGCGGTCGACTGAGCCTGCCGTAGTGTCGTGGGCGACAGGAATTGCTGGGCCATCACATCAGGACACGCGATGGATGATGCCAATGCGGTCATGAATATAAAACGTTGCATAAATTAGCGCCTGTTGATTTCACCAAATAAAAAACCTGACGGTAGTCCGTCAGGTCGAGGCACCACAATTCCGGTGACGATTACTTGATGGTTTCGAGCGATCCATCGCTGTAGTTGATGACACCGCTGCTGCGCGTGTAAGTCGCAATCTTGCTGCTGTTTTTGAAAACGTCAGTAACATTGACAGCATCATTCAAGGTCATCAACAAACCATTCGAACTCAACAGTTTGGTCACGCCCGGCGTGGCTGCGGTGCGACTGATCAGGATCGTATTGGTACCGTCATTGAACTCCCCCGTGAAAAAGTCAGTGTGGTAGGTCGACAAGCCGCCGGCCAGACTGACCGACAAGTCAGGACGTGCCGGAATTTTGACAATACCGACGAAAGAAGCAGAACCCTGCAGGAAGTTGCTTGCCGAGTCAGGCAGACTGCTCTTGTATTGCGCGTAGTTCGGAGATTTTGCGGTCAACGTTCCCTTGAAGAACTCGGTGCCAGCATTCGTAAAGCTCCCGGAAAATTTCACGTCGGTAGGGGCATACGATAGACCGGAGCCGTCGAACGAAAAATTGTTTAATGACAAGGCACCTGAAACACTACTGCTGATACCAGTGACAGCAACGATCAGATTGACTTCCTTTGTATCTTGGAGAGCGTAGGTATCGTGGTGACCGAAATCGTGACGAGCAGATGTTGCACGAATAAATGTTCCGTCCTGCAATGCTACTGAACCGATAGAGACACCACCTTTCAATGCCGTGATCTTGCCTGACAACGCATATTTATTCACAGTAGCGCTTTCCGGAGTGCGGGAAAACGAGATATTCCACTCTTCCTGATCCGTGATAGCCACACCAGCGGCATCAGTGCGCGCGGGCATGAAGCCTTTGAACGTCGCACTGGCTAACGTGGTTCCGGACATCGCGTAAGACACCGTGCCGCGAGCACGAGTGTTGCGTTCTGTGGTGCCCGCATAGGTACCAACCGTCGTTGTGATGGTAGTGATAACATTCGTTTCGGTCAGCGTAACAGGATTCCTCGTGAACTGATGTGTTTCAATCCTGGCGCGTGACTCATAAGTAAAGTCGGTGGTCGAGCCTACAACGGGCACGAGAATGACGGTCTTGGTAAAGTAATCCCGAGTGAACTGATTACTTACCCCCGTTGCCTTTTCGGTGCCGGCGATATATTTTTTCTTCAAATTACAAAAAACACTTTTTGCATTCGCTGGAGAGGTGGCCAGTACCGTGCTCGCAAGTTCGTCGGCATAAATTGCACATTGGCCACTTTGAAAAAAACCCAGCGGGTCAAAAACGTTTCCAATCTGTCCGTATATCGTCGTAAAGTTAAAAGGCACCGTCCCGGCCATGTAATCGTTGAAATAATTAACACCACGCTCAGTGATAAAAATCCAATCGGCCAAGTCCTGATCTACCGGCGCAGTGGCTGCCGAAAAATCTTTCTGTAATGTATTGATTTGTAAGTCAAGAGTCCCGGTATTCTGTGCATTGAATAGGGCATTGAGATTGGTCCGAATAGTGGCGAAAAACGCCTTGGCAGCCGCTACCGGTTGAACAACACCAGCGTCTGTGCTCACCGATGCTTGCGAAAATCCGGACAGACCATCCAGTGAAGCTAGCACTGTTCTATTAATGGTTTTATTTGCGACTACGGATTCGGCCGCTGCGCGCGTAGCGAGTTGCGCATTCAAAGTAATACTCAAGTTGCCACCTGTCATAACGACACTGCCAGTCGTTGCACCCACCACGCACCTGATTTTTTCGCTGACGCTGCCTGAGCAACCAAAATCATTGGTGCTGTCATTGGCAATTTTAGAAATTGCCGCCAGCATGACACTCTGCAGTTTCTCCGACGCATCGGTGGAGTTGCTCGCTGCATCGCTGTTGATATTGAATGGCTTGGTGGTCAGCGGATTAAAACCTAGCAATTTGATCACACCGGATTGAGCCAACGACACATTGACACTGGTCAGACC
>CANFED010000381.1 GCA_947445995.1 Oxalobacteraceae bacterium
ACGGATGCACTCGGTGCGGACGCCGGGTATATCGCCCGCAACTTGCCGGGTGAGGCGGGCAGGTTGCGCCTGCTGGCCGGGGTGCAGGATGGCCAGCGCACGGCGCTGTGCGATTTTCCGCTGGCCGGTTCGCCTTGCGAAAATCTGCGCACGCAGCAAGCCTGGATGATTTGCGACCGCGTTGCCAGTCGCTATCCTTGCGCGCCGTTCTTGAACGAGCTCGGTGCCCAGGCCTACGCGGCAGCGCGGCTTGATGATTTCGATGGCAAGCCACTTGGCGTGATTTTTGTGTTGTTCCGCCAGCCGCTGCTGCGCACGACCGTGATCCGTTCAACGCTGCAAATTTTTGCGATTCGCGCGGCCGGTGAAATCGAACGGCAGGAAGCCGATACCAAGCTGGCCGATCATGTCTCGCTGCTCGACAAGGCGCATGACGCAATCATCGTGCGAGACATCGAGCAGCGCGTGCAGTTCTGGAATGCCGGCGCACAGCGTCTGTACGGCTGGAGCGCCGACGAAGCGCGTGGCAAAGCCTTGCCCGAGTCGTTGCTGTCGCTCTCCGAGATGGAGCGCATCCAGTGCCAGTTGCGCGAGAGTGGCGAATGGATAGGCACGCTGCATCAGCGTCGCAAGGATGGCAGCGTGGTGCTGGTCGAAGCTCACTGGTCGATGGCGCTCGATAGCAACAACCAGCCCAAGTCGTTGCTGGCCATCGACACCGACATCACCGAACGGGCGGCCAACGAAGCCGAAATCCAGCACCTGGCGTTTTATGACAGTCTGACCGGCTTGCCCAACCGGCTGCTGCTGCTCGATCGTTTGCAGCAAGTGCAGGGCAGCCGGATGCGGGCCCATCACGCCGGCGCTCTGTTGTTCATCGACCTCGATAATTTCAAGACGCTCAACGACACGCTCGGCCATGACATGGGCGACCTGCTATTGCAACAGGTCGCCCGTCGGCTGAGCAGTTGCGTGCGCGCCGAAGACACCGTGGGTCGGCTCGGTGGTGACGAATTTGTCGTAATGCTGGTTGATCTCGACGACGTTCCCGGTGCTGCGGCCAGTCACGCCGCCGCCGTCAGTGAAAAAATTCTGCAGGTGCTGCGCCAGCCCTACCTGATCGCCGGCTGCAGTTATCACTCGACGGCCAGCATCGGGGTCACGCTCTTCGGCCCCGAAGACACTATCGTCACTGATCTGCTCAAACGCGCCGACATGGCGATGTACCAGGCCAAGGCGGCCGGGCGCGACACGCAACGCTTTTTTGTGCCGTCGATGCAGATTGCGGTTTCGGCGCGCGCGCTGCTCGAAAGCCAGTTGCGTCAGGCGGTCCCGCATCACGAATTCGTACTGCATTTCCAGGCACAGGTGCGCGGCGACGGAAGACTGTCCGGCGTCGAAGCGCTGATCCGCTGGCAGCATCCGACTCGCGGCCTGTTGTGGCCGGCGGACTTCATCGGGCTGGCCGAAGACAGCGGCCTGATCCTGCCGCTCGGTCGCTGGGTGCTGGCGGCCGGGTGCACCCAGCTGGCGCAATGGCAATCGCATCCGGCGACGGCGGATTTGCAGTTGGCGATCAATGTCAGTGCCCGCCAGTTCCGCCATCCGCAATTCATCAACGACGTCATCGCGGCAATCAGGGAATCCGGTGTCGATCCGCGCCAGCTCAAACTCGAAATGACCGAGAGCGTGTTGTTTGACGATATCGAGGAAAGCAGTACGCGGATGCTGGAACTGCGCAAACTGGGGGTCGGATTTTCGCTTGACGATTTCGGCACCGGCTATTCGTCGCTGTCGTATCTCAAAATTCTGCCGATCAACCAGCTCAAGATCGACCAGTCCTTCGTGCGTGATATTCAGACCAGCAAGGGTGACGCCGCGATCGCCCGCACCATCGTCAGTCTGGCAGACAGTTTTGGCCTGGAGGTCATTGCCGAGGGCGTCGAAAATGCCGGCCAGCGCGCCTGTCTGGCCACGCTGGGGTGTCACTCTTGCCAGGGATATCTGTTCAACCGGCCCATGCCTGCTGCCGAATTCGAAGCTTTGCTGACGCAGGCGTTTCCGTTTGCGAGCGTGGCTGCGGCGTGAGGCGGGTTTGGTGGTCTTTCGCGGTTGTTGGTGATCTTGCCGTAGGGTGGGTACGGTGTCATGTGCCCACGCGAATGCCACGCAAATGATCAACATCAGCGAGCGTCATCGGTGCACTCGCGTGGGCACATAACCCTGTGCCCACCCTACGAACTACGAATTGCGATGGGTGCAACAATCGAACCTGCCCGCTTCACTGCCCCTTGCAGATGATCGTCGTGACGTATTCGCCTGCGCGGGTTTTGCGGGCTTCAGTCCAGTCGATGACTTGCTGCGCGAGGGCCATCGTCATTACGGATGCCTTGTCCTTGTTGCGGATGAACGAGACACCTTCGAACTGGCCGGTCTTGCCGACCATCGCTTTGGCATAGACTGGGACATCTTTCTCGTCGGGGTTGGCCTTGCGCTGGCGGACTTGGTAACGCTGGTCGAGATCTTCCATGGAATGCTCATGCAGGATTTAAAACACGAAGGATACAAGACATGCAGATCGAACTCTACTACTGGCCCGATATACAAGGTCGCGGCGAATTTATCCGGCTTGCGCTCGAAGCTGCCGGTGCCGATTACGTTGATGTCGCCCGTGGCGAGGACGGCATGACGCAATTGCTCGATACCTTGCAAAGTACGGCCATCATTCACCCACCCTTTGCACCGCCATTCATCCGCGTCGATGGTGCGGTCATCGCGCAGGTCGCGACCATCCTGCATGCGCTCGGACCGCGACTGCAACTGGTGCCGTCCGATGAGGCGGGCCGGACCTGGGTCCATCAATGCCAGCTGACCATCGCCGACCTGGTCGGTGAAGTCCACGACACCCATCATCCTGTCGGCAGCGGCCAGTATTACGAAGACCAGAAGCCCGAAGCGCTGCGCCGTTCTGCCGAATTCCGCAACGAACGCTTGCCGAAATTTCTGCATTACTTTGAGAGCATCCTCGAACGCAATCCGGATGGTGATGCGTTTCTGGTGGGCGCTGCGCTGACCTATGCGGATCTGTCGATGTTCCAGATGCTGGCCGGGCTTGGCTATGCGTTTCCGAAGGCGATGGTGCGCGTCGGGGCCGAGGTGCCGCGCTTGCTGGCATTGCAGCAGCGCGTTGCAGAAGTGCCCAATGTGGCACGCTACCTGCAGTCGAAAAGACGGCTCGGTTTTAATAATGATGATATCTGGCGGCAGTACCCCGAACTCGATGATTGAGGTACGGTGTCACCGAGGCTGATTAATTTTTTTCGTCGCCGGCCGTAGGGTGCAATAACCGAAGGGCATTGCACCGAATGCACTGACTGCGGTAGCTCAATCTGCAGGAGCTCCGTCATGACCAAGCCGGGGGCGGCCCGGCAGCCGGACCGGCATGCGGTCCCTTCTTTTTGCTTCGCCAAAAAGAAGTAACCAAGAAAAAGGCGACCGCAAGACCGCTGCCCTTCGGGTTCCCAAAAGCCGGAGCCAGTCAGGGGGAGGGCCGCAAACTCGCTTCCCTTGCAGGGCG
>CANFED010000382.1 GCA_947445995.1 Oxalobacteraceae bacterium
CGTTTCACAATGAAGCCTTTGGTGGCGAAAAGTTTTTTCTGATCCTGCAACGACTGACGCAGGATATTCCCGGCAATATCGACGTCCTCGAACTGATGTACCTGTGCCTGGCGCTCGGTCTGGAAGGACGTTACCGCGTCATCGACCGTGGCCCGGAACAGCTGGCCACCTTGCGCGAGCGCTTGCAGCAACTGATCCAGACCCAGCGCGGTGCGTTCGAACCGGAGCTGGCGCTGCGCTGGCGCGGCTTGCAGGTCGCGCGCAAATCGCTGTTGCGACTGATGCCACTGTGGGTCATGGCCGCGCTCGCCGGGGTGCTGCTGCTGGTCGCGCAATTGACCTTCAGCCATTGGCTCAATCGCGATTCCGATCCGGTCTTTGCGTCGTTGATGGCGACCAGGGTCACTGTGCCGCCGGTGGTGATAGCGGCGGCTCCGGTCGTGCCCAAGGTGGCACCGGTACGTGTCGCCGGTTTCCTTGCGCCCGAGATCGCGCAAGGTCTGGTCAGTGTGGTCGAGCTGGACGATCGCTCGACCATCACGCTGCGCGGGGATGGCGTGTTCGGTTCCGGCAGTGTCGAAGTGGCAGACGCCTTCGAGCCGCTGCTGGCGCGCATCGGCGACGCGCTCAAGACCGTGCAGGGCAAGGTCGTCGTGATCGGTCATACCGACAACACCAAGCCCGGCGTGTCGGCCCGCGTGCCATCGAACTGGGCGCTATCGAAAGCCCGTGCCGGTTCCGTGGTGCGGCTGCTGGCCGAGCGTTCCGGTCCGCCCGAGCGCTACGTCATCGAAGGTCGTGGCGATACCGAACCGCTGGTGGAGAATTCGTCGGCCGTCAACCGTGCCCGCAACCGGCGCGTCGACATCGTCGTGCTGGTGCCGACGCTGGCTCCCTGAACATGGCTACGCCTCTTTTTTTCGATCGGTCCCGACTCCCATGAAACGCCTCTTTTCCTGGTTCACACAACGCTGGGTGCTGACCCTGTTCGGTGTCTTTCTGTTTTCGTTGCTGGTCTGGTTCGAAGGTCCGCTGGTGGCCTTCAACGGGCGCGAACCGTTTGCCTCGGAAGCGGTGCGCTGGACGTTGATCCTGCTGGTATTGCTGCTGTGGGCCGCTTATTTTGCGTGGAAATGGATCGCCGCCCGGCTGGCCAACCGGCGTCTGATGGCGGGCATTGCCGGCGAAGGTGCGCCGGCGGCGGTACCGGGTGCGCAGGAATCGACACAACAATCGGCACAGGAAGTCGCACTGCTCGGCAAGCGGATGCAAGAGGCGATGGCGGTGTTGCGCAAGGCCCGTGCCGGTAGCAGCGGTGGCAGTCAGTCGATGTTGCAACTGCCGTGGTACCTGTTTGTTGGCGCACCGGGCAGTGGCAAGACCACGGCGCTGGTGCATTCCGGCCTGACTTTTCCGCTGGCCGAAGCGCTGGGCCAGTCGGCCATCGGCGGCGTTGGCGGCACCCGCAATTGCGACTGGTGGTTCACCGATGAAGCGGTGCTGCTCGATACGGCCGGGCGGTACACCACGCAAGACAGTTACACCGAAGTCGATCGCGCGGCGTGGGGCGGTTTTCTGGATCTGCTTAAAAAGCACCGGCGTCGTCGCCCGGTCAATGGCGTCATCGTCGCGCTCAGCGTGGCCGACCTGTTGCAGCAAAGCGAGGCCGGCCGACGCACGCAGGCACTGGCCATTCGCGAACGCATCAAGGAATTGCACGAGCGTCTGGGAATTCGTTTTCCGATCTACGTGATCGTCACCAAATGCGACTTGCTGGCCGGCTTCGTCGAATTTTTCGACACGCTGGGCAAGGAAGAACGCGGCCAGGTCTGGGGTGTCACTTTCCCTAGCGCCGATGCCAGCAAGTCCGACGAAATACTGGCGAGTTTTCCGGCGGAGTTCGATGCGCTCGAACGGCAGTTGCAGGTGCGCGTGTTGTCGCGTGTGCAGCAGGAACGCGACCTGCAACGGCGCGGTCTGCTGTACGGTTTTCCGCAGCAGTTCGCCGGCATCGGCACGGTACTGGAGCGCTTTCTCAATGATGTGTTCCAGTCCAGCAAATACGAAGAACGCGCGCTGCTGCGCGGCGTGTATTTCACCAGCGGCACGCAGGAGGGCAGTCCGATCGATCGCGTGATGAGCGCGATGGCGGCCGCCTTCGGTCTGGACCGCAAGGTGCTGCCGGCCAATGCCACCAGCGGACGCAGTTACTTCATCACGCGCTTGCTGCGCGACGTGATTTTTCCGGAAGCCGAACTGGCGGGCACCAACCTGCGTTTCGAGCGTAACCGGCGTCTGCTCAAATGGGGCGCGATGGCAGCGATTGCCTTGTTGTTCGTGCTGCTGTCGGCCGGTCTGGCCACCAGTTATTTCCGCAACAAGGCATATGTCGCGGACATCGCTGCGCGCACTGCCGAGATCGACAAACTGGCCAGCAGCACGCCACCACAAGGCAGCGTGCTGGCCATCCTGCCGCTGCTTGATGCGGTACGCACGCTGCCCGGTGGCTATGCCGAACGCGACGCCGGCGTGCCACTGCTGAACCGCTTCACGCTGTACCAGGGCGACAAGCTCGGTGCCGGTGCGCAGCAGTTGTACCGCCGCCTGTTGCACGACACGCTGTTGCCGCGCGTGACGGCCCGCCTCGCGGAAATCCTGCGGCGCGGCGACGCCAACAATCAGGAATATCTGTACGAAGTGCTGCGCGTGTATCTGATGCTGGGCGACCGCAAGCACTTCGATGCCGAGTCGGTGCAAGCCTGGATCGACTTCGACTGGCGTCGCAACCTGAGCGACGCCAGCGAGGCGCAGCGCCAGTCGCTGTCGAACCACGTGACTGCAATGCTGGTCGATGCCGACCCGACCGCCACGCCGGTGCCGCTCGATGCGGCACTGATCGCGCAAGTGCGTTTGCGACTGGCGCAAATGCCGCTGCCGGAGCAAATCTACAACCGCCTGAAACGTCAGGTGGCACTGGCCCGGCTGCCCGAATTCAATCCTGCTGCGGCAGTTGGTCGGGATGTCTCGCAAGTGTTTGTGCGGCAGAGCGGGCAACCGCTGACGCGCGGTATTGCCGGCACCTTCACGGTGGCCGGGTACCGCAAGCTGCTGGCCGAAAGCGATCTGGCCATCGCCGATATCGCCAAGGACAGCTGGGTCCTCGATCGTCAGGAATCAGCCGCCGCAACAGTCAACAATGCCGGGATGAAAGCGGCGGTGCTGCAGTTGTACTACGCCGATTACATCGCGCAGTGGGATGGCTTGCTGGCCGATGTGCGGGTGGTGCCATTTGCCAGTCTTGATCAGGCGGCCCGCGTGACCACGGCGCTGTCCGGCCCGGACTCGCCGATGCGCAAGTTCATGCAGGCGGCCAGCAAGGAAACCACGCTCGACACTGGCAGCAAGGGGCGTGCCACATCGATCAATGACATGGTCAGCGGCAAGCTCGATGCGGCGCGCAAGAAACTCGAATCGGCACTCGGTGCGGCCGATGACGGCATGGTCGCGGCACCGGTGGCGCGCGCGGCCAATCCGGTCGACGAACATTTCGACAGCCTGCACAAGATGGCC